>JAFGJC010000250.1 GCA_016929305.1 candidate division CSSED10-310 bacterium
ACATCTCTGATGGCATCCAAATGGCAACACCGGTATCGGTGCAAGGTTGTGGTGTCATTGTCGGTCCGGGAGTGGGTGTTGGTGTAGTTGGCCCCGGCTGCCACCCGGCCAGAAGCGCAAACAGCCACCAGACCGCACACCCTTTCTGTTCACAGCTTTCGTAAGTAGTATGACCTGCTTCGTCACCTGAGTATTGAGGATGCTCGACAGGGATATCTTGTCCATTGAAATCATAAGAAGAAAATTCCCATTGGTTTGTTCCCGGATTTTTCCACCATGCATCCAAATCAGCAAAATCGAACAGTACTTTATTGTTGGTCCGGCAATGCTGGCGGATTAGCTCATTGTTTTGCCAGCGATTGTATCCGTCCTCTCCGGAACTCTGAGCATTACCCGTCATATAGATGAAAATAACGCCGGGATTGGCATCTTCCAATGCACTCATCTGAGTAAGATAATTTTGCACTTCGGTCTGCGAATAATAATCCAACTGGCAGCACCAGGCCCAGCCTGAGCAATTAATGGATGGGTTATGATCCAGAACATCCTGAGTATTTTGACGGCCTTCGGGTGTTTCCCAATAGAGATCGGGAGTGATGTAGGTATCGTTTTCCTGACCGTCAAAGATGCAAAACGCCGGGCTTTCCGGAAGATAAGAATAACCGATTTCGACATTATACATGGAGTTGCTGGATTCCAGGCGTTCAAGACCTGTCGTCAATTGCTCGCCATGTGACGTGTGAGCATAATGCCATTTCCAGGTATCTTTGACGGTTTGTATCCATGGATTGGGTATTTGTGAGATGTCGCTACATGTATGATCCACAATAATGGCCTGGATTGGTTGAAGTCTCAAAGGTGAAATACCCATTATCAATCCCAGGCAGGCAATCAGAACAACTTTTCGATACATCGGCCACCTCCGTAACATGATGACAAACGAAAGTACTTTTTTAGAGTCTGATCAAAATTTTATCGTAATTTCTGTTGAATGTGCAAGTTATTTGCTAATCAGCGAGAAACGATCCAGGTTCAGAGCTGACGTATCGGGTCGCTTCAAAATCTCATCGGAAGTGATAACAGAGATACCGGTTATTATGGGACGAGTAAAATACTTGTCTACTATCCTGCAGACATCCTCGCGCGTCGTATTGAGTATGCCCTTGCGATGTTTCTTCCTGGCTTCATAGGTAAGGCCTTTCATTCTGTTCATAAAGGCACTCAAACCCCGTTCATTCGGCGAGGGTGGTACATCCAGTGAGCGGATGATATTGATGATCGCATGATCAAGCTGCTCATCGGTAAAATTGCCATCGGCTAAATCAAAAATGACATTATCAAATGCATTCAATGACTGGTTTGTCTGCGGATCCCTGTAGGTAACAAGACTGAAAATCGCGGATTCGGCGTCGTATATAGCAAATGCGCCGTAAGCACCGCCTTTGGCTCTGATTTCATCGTAAAGAGGCATTTCCATCAATCCTGAAATAACATGCAAAACGGGAGCGTCCGGATCTTCATAGGGTGCGGCTGGATATGATTTGGCGACATACGAAACTTCCGTGTCGATTATCCATGCATCTCTGACAGGGGTCGAAGTGTCGGGCGAACCTGATCCGATGGAATCATCCGATTCGGAAACCGGAAGCCGATCGACAAGACTTGCCAGGGAATCCTGTATATCTGAGAACTGGTCATCCAACCCGGTAAAGGAAATATTCAGATGGTTTCGCAAAACAATAGTTTTCAGCACCGTCTCCATATCGCTGACAATAGACCCCCATTGATCATCGCTCGTTCGCATCAACCGTTGAATAAATCCCAGACCCTCAAAAAAATGGAAAAACCTCCTTAAAGGCGATATTGCTCGCGCGGAAGCCACCAATGCCATACGGTGCGCATTGAAAGTTGCCGCAGGAATCACATAAGCCCTTTTCATAGCAATAAGGTTCCTGATTCGATCCATGTCGCCGAATTCTGGTTTTAATACGACATCGCCAAGGATCTCCGTCATTTTTGAATGATTACGGGGAAGACACCGGGATGATATCAGAGAGGCGAAATGAAGTCTGCTGTCAGCCAAATTCCGAAAAGGAAATATATTGACCTGTAATGCGCCGACTGATTTTTTGATTCTTCCACTCATCTCAAGATAATTCAGACCGGCAGCGCCCAGATCCTTGATGATCCCAAGAAGTGAAACACTTAGCGAAGGTTCTATCGAATAAAAAGGCATATCGAACAACAGCGTCAGATAACTGATGCCATTTGTAGGGATCGGGTGACGGAAAAGCGGTACCTGTTTCAGATGAGAGAGAATTGCCGGTGGATCGTCGGGATCTTCGGGAATATCTTCCCGTGTGACACTCGGCAAGCATGACCGGTCCTCTTCCTTATCTTGGTATTTTTTCAATGCTTCAACATTTTCATCAATGGTTTTCACGTCTGATGATGTGAGTTGACTTTTGATGTTACTCAATCGTGACGCAACCAGCCTTGCCTGACGCTCAATAGCGCCGGGTTCAGGTCTCAGGACCAACGTCGCCCGGTGGGGATTTTTCAGCAGATAAGTTGATATGAGATGTCTGAAAAACTGGGAATCGTTGGCTTCTTCACGAAGTCTGGCAAGATGTTCATCGATGGTCAAAGATTTATAGAAATCACCACCGTTCATCCACACATGAAAACTGCGCATGGCCAGATGCAGCCCTGCCGGCACACCATGCTCGCCCTTAATTTCCCGTGTGGAAAACTCCAATTGGTGCAATGCTGCCTCGATTTCGTCCTCAGCAATACCATTAGTACTGATGTTTTGAAGGGTTTCAAGAATGAGTTTTTCAATCTGATCCGCTTTTTCGGGATCGGTATCTTTAAGTCCCGCACCAAACATCGATTCCGAAAAGGAATCATCAAATCCAACAGGCGCTAATCCGCCGCCTAAGCCGGATTTTATTAATTCACGATTCAATAGAGCCGTATTATCTCCACAAAGAATAATATTGAGTAGCGCCAGTTTAAGGTTCTCATAGAACTTGGATACGGGAGCCAGTTTCCAAAGAACTGCAATAAAGGACTTGGTTTGAGTATCCGCAGTTTCCGATACAGGATAAGTCAACTCGAGCTTTACCGGTTCTTGATAGGATTTCTGAATGGGTGTCGGCGCTGGTGGATCAGTATCTTGAAATTCATTAAGAACATGATGATCGATCGCTTCAAGGATTTCATGCAGTGGTATATTGCCATGTGTATAGAAATATGCATTTGACGGGTGATAATGACGGGCATGAAACTGTTTCCAATCCTCATAGGTAAGTTCAGGTATAACCTGAGGATCACCACCTGATACATGACGGAAAATCAGATCAGGGAAGACCGCCCGTTTCACGGCTTCGTGAAACATTCGAAGAGGGTTGCCCAAGGCACCTTTCATTTCATTGTAAACAACGCCTTTGTACACAAGCTGACTGGAGGGATCCTCAGTATCTTCAAACTCATACCTCCAGCCTTCCTGAAGAAATGTTTCTTTTCGCAATAACGGGAAAAACGTCGCATCCAGATAAATCGACATCACATTAAAGAAATCCTTTTTATTTCTGCTGGCGAAAGGATAAGCCGTGTAATCCGCTCCCGTCATCGCATTAAGAAAGGTGTTGAGTGATCTGCCCGACAAACCCTTATAGGCTCGCACTGGATACCGTCGTGATCCTTCCAATACGCCGTGCTCCAATATGTGCGCAACTCCCGTTGAATTTTCAGGCAGCGTTCGAAATGCAACCATAAAAACGTTGTTGTCGTCATGACTGGCCAAATGTATGAATTTTGCGCCTGTTTTCTGATGAACCAGCTCACAAAAAACCGCTTTTAAATTCTCAATCGGCAGCGATCGAATGAGTTTAAATTGTTTGGGAATCAAAGAGGTGTCAACTTCTGGCAGTTTCTGTTCATTCACGTGAATCGCTCCTTTCAACAAGCAGAAAAAAGCCTTGATCGTTGGGAGTATATCGATTAATGTCCGAGCCTGCAATCAAACAATATGGATTTCAAAATCCGCTGTCCAAAAAAATTTTAACAATTTCGATAAACCGCTTTTCCTGATCCAAAAAGGGCCAGTGTCCAGAATCCTCAATGATTGAAACAGGACATTCCGAGTGATCAAGGAGATTCAGTGATTGCCTGCATATACCATTAGGGGAGCCGGCGATATAGCGTTTCCGTAATCTCAGTTCGGAAAATCTTTTCGCCATAGTCTGCTCTCGAGAAACGCCAACAAGATCAACACTATTTTTATAAAATTGCCTGGGGTCAGCAAATCGCAGACTGGTATAGTAACCTCTTAAAGCTAAATCATGATTGCCCTGCTCATAGCAGGTCTGTCGCAAAGCATCAAATCCATCGGAAATAAACGCGTCAATGGACTGCGAGGCTGCAATTCCGGAATACGCACAATCACCAATGGAAATATTTCCTTCGACGTTTATAAACGCATTGACGGTTTCCGGATATCTCTCACATAAAATCTGACCGATGACACCACCCATGGAATGACCGATTACGACGATATTCGTGAATGTGCATTTCGAAAGCCACTTGCCGACATGATCCGCATAATCAAAGACTGAAAATTTCTGATCCATCCACGGAGTTCTGCCATATCCTGGAAGATCAGGGGCAATCTGTCGATAATCAGAAAACGCTTGGTTACTCATCAACTTTTGAAAACAGAGACTGGATTCACCAAGACCATGAATGTAAAAAATCACACCTGAAGCCAATTCAGGAGAAATCTCCCTGAAAATCATTGCGTGATCGATAAAATGCCTCTCATGCATTGCCATAACCTCCGAAGGCAACTTCCATCGTGATTTACATGTATCACATTGTCTGGCCAGAACCAATATTTATTAGCACACTCATGCTTTATCAAAATGATTTCGCTAGAATTATTTTGTGAAAGCTGACATCGCTACCCGCAGAATTATTCATATCTACTTGGCAATAAGTATCATTGTCTTCGGATACCTTTCGGAAGGATTATTTCTAAACAGTTATGGGTACTACTCAGACGATTGGGTTCACGGTGAGATGTCTTATTTTTCAAAAGATAAGCATGGCAACTCAGAACATCTTTTGTTTTTGTTTCGATATGATCATCGACCCTTCCGCTTCTTTGAATTCCTGATCAAAACGTTTCTCATCCAGAGATTTGATCTGTCTATTGCATATATGGTCCAGATCAGTCTTCTGATCATGTCCGCATTGTTGTTATATCGTATATTTCTGTGGAGATTGCATCCGTTTCTCTCGTTCTTGCTTGCCCTATCATTCCTGTTGGCTCCTTTGGATACGACAACAATATGGCTGGCAACCACCCATTGGCGAATCGCCATGATTTTAACATTATTGGCGGTTATCACCTCAAATACATCATACCGGTTTGCTGCATTACCTCTGCTGATTACTGCTTCTTTATTCAACGAGGGACCGGTACCGCTCTACCTTATGGCGGTCCTATGGCTTCCATCAACTGACCGGCGGTGCCGAAAACAACAATTCGTAGTTGTCAATTTTATCTTGTTTATAATAATTTACTTAATTTGGAGATTCGGAATCCAGCATAACGATATCCGGATTCAGGGAATAGTTCATGAACAGAATTCTCTGTTATTCCGCTTTACCTGGAATTACCTGTTGGGCGTTTACGTTGTGGGGATATCTGGATTGAAGTTCATAACAGACGCATCCATCATGCGCCCCGATGTTTTTGTTGTTTCTGTTTTGTTTTCGGGATTGTTGCTTGCGTTGAGCGGATTTCTGACCTGCCGCCATTCGGAAATGAAAATCCTGGAAATGATATCCATGAAAAACATTCGATGGTGTTTCATGAATGCCTTGGTGTGCATTCTGCTGACATACTGGTCAGGTCTGTTTGCATGGACAACTTTCAAAATGAACTCATCGTCCAGGTTCAATTATCCCGCAAATATCGCATTCGCATTTTTTATACTGGGTTGTATTTTCATAGTGACAAGAATGCTAAGAAAGATTTTTAAAAAGAAAACCTGGTTAATTGGAATAGGCATAATGTCAATTTTCATGGGAGCGTTAATGGCGCATAAAATAAGAGTTCAAGAGCAGTATGCCATTGCATGGCAAGATCAGATCAATGTGCTTCAGAGTCTTGCCGTGAAATCTGCAGGATTACCGTTGGGCAGTTGTATCATTCTGGACTTTTCTGAACCGGAAAGTTATGCAATAAGTACCTTTAGAATATATGAAGCCTGGCATCGCGAAAGTATATCAAGATGTCTATTTTTTCCCCGTTCAGTGGTGCTTCTCCTTTCCGATATCAATGCATGTCTGATCACTGAAAACGGCAAACTTCTGATTTTCTACAACAATCGCATCATCAGCACAGATCAGAACCATGTATACCTTTACAAATGGGACGGGAATGATGTCAATCAGGTGTTGATGTCCTGCGAATAAAATGATAACGATTGAATTCAGAATGTCGGGGAGGGCGTATCTGCACAACCTAAAAATTTAAAAAAGTTAAAAAGTGGAAAGGGTAACACAAATGGGCAAAGATAAAGTATCCGGGACGATAACAACATCGATGATTTCGGAGTTCAAAAAGGCATTTCTGAAAGATCCGTCAAATAAAATGGCATTGAATGCCGTTACACGAGGGAACCTCTCGGAAATCGCATTGAACCGTGATGTCCTCAATCAAATTGACTTTTGTTTTTCAAATGAAGTCGAAACCGCTGATGTTACCGATCAAAAGAAAAGCGGAACCTGCTGGTTATTCGCAATACTCAACTGGTTTCGATTCTATACTCAAAACAAAATGAACGTAAAGCAGTTTGAATTTTCACAAAACCAGGTGATGTTCTGGGACAAGTTTGAAAAGGCGAATTTCTTTTTGGAGAAGATGATCGAGTTAAGAACCAAAGACATTGATGATCGCCATCTTCGGTTTCTTTTGAGCAATCCAGCTTCAGACGGCGGCGAATGGCATATGCTGGTCAATATCGCAAACAAATACGGACTTATGCCCAAATCCGTCATGCCGGACACATTCAACCGGGAAAACACCCGATATTTGAATGAATTACTCTATTATATGCTTCGACAAACCGCTGCCGAAATTCGACAAGCTCATAACAAAGGAACTTCCATTGAAAAACTCAGAAAAATCAAACTGAACGCACTTGAAGATGTTTACCGGCTGCTTGCAATATTTCTGGGTATTCCGCCGGACACTTTTTCGTGGAGTTATCGGGATAAAGATAAAAAGTTTGTCAGAGAGACAAATATTACTCCCAAAGAATTCGTTGATAAGTATGTCGGGTTGAATCTGGATGAAATTTTCTGTCTTCTCAGTTGCCCCTCGCCACGAACACCATTCAATAAAACATATGTCATTGATTACTTCGATAACATGGTCGATGGTGTGTCATACCGGTGGTTGAATCTGCCCGTAAAAGATCTGAAGCAGATTGCAATAAAAATGCTGAAAAAAGAGCAGCCTGTTCTATTCGGAAATGACGTCGTGCAACAATGTCATACGAAAGAAGGCGTTCTTTTTAAAGATGTATACGAATTTGAAAGCATATTTAAATTCAAATTCAATATGGATAAAGCCACGCGGGTTGACTTTGGACAAACACAAATGACCCATTCCATGGTTTTGACGGGTGTTGATATTGTGAATAACAAACCAGTCAAATGGAAAGTTGAGAATAGTTGGGGCAGCGAAGTCGGGAAAAAAGGTTATTTCATCATGTCGGATGAATGGTTTGACGAAAATGTTTTCGATCTTGTCGTTCCCAAGGAATATTTGAGCAAGAAACAACTGGAACTTCTGAAACAGGACCCGATTGTACTGCCTCCATGGTTTCCCATGGCCTAAGTGTCATCAGGAAATTATCGCAGACATCCATACTTTCCGATAACGATACTTATTTTCGGAAAAACATCATTACAATGTTGATGATCAGTGTCAGTAAGATACTAATGATCAGGCATGTGACAATGGGAAAGTGAAAACTTCCACTCTTCGTTTTTATATGCAAATCTCCCGGCATCCTGCTGATAAAATGCATTTTGTCAGAAAAATAAAGACCCACTCCGGCAAGGATGATCAATACCCCTGTCACAATCAAAACCAAAGCTATCGGTTTCATAGAAGTATTATTGCACACTCAGGAAGCCGAGACCACTGCTTCACGAGAAGAAAACAAGGTTATCATTAGATAAAAAGGTATCTCTGATATATACTAGATGTCTATGAGAAATTTACTTCAAAATTTCCTGGGAAAATCAGATATTTCGAAGACAAGAATCGCAGAATCAGTTTCCGACGAAAAGTCATGGAAGCTTGCTGCGTGCATACTTCTGCTTGAAATTGCTGATTCGGATAATCATTTTTCCGAGGTGGAAAAGCAGACTATCCGTTCAATTCTTCGGAGTGAATTTTCTTTGAAGGACGATCAACTCAACATGTTGATTTACAAATCCGAATCCGCAAGATCCGACGCCATAGACATTTGGCGGTTCACCAATCAGCTCAATCAACTCCTCAACCAGGAAGAAAAAGAATTGTTCATGAGATATGTCTGGCGCGTCATTTATGCTGACGGCAAACTTGATCAGCATGAAGATTATCTCGCCCATAAAATCGCAAAATTATTACGTCTAAAGCATCGTGAGATGATAGCCGCAAAGCTGGATATAAAGAAATCTTTGGGCATAAAGGATTGATTCTACAACACCAAATATAATTTTCGCTTTTTAGTTGACAAATTTACTCTGGATTAATATATTAACTAATGAGAGAGTTGACGTTAGGTGCGCTTGATGGAATTTCTCTTCAGAGTTAACTAACCCGCTTGGGTTTATAGATCTTCGGCAACGGGTGCCGAAGGAAGATGAACCTCCTTTAACCCCTAAGGTCCGGTGCGAGCCGGACCTTTTTTTTGGGTATTATGGAAAAATTCTTTGCAGCCATTTCGGAAATCGTTGTTCCGATGCTTATCGAAGCGGTTGCTGCGGGAGATGGTGCATTCAGAACGTGGATCATGCTGGGTGCCTCGATGATCCGGAAATCATCCAGAAGCTTGCCGGAGGGATCCAAAGCCTGTGCACGTACGCCGGCGCCTGCCGGTTCAACATCATCCATATGTATCGCCGGTATCAAGCGTTGGAGTGCCTTTACGAATGCTCTTTTGGAAAAAGACCTGTAAAATTCCCCCGTTCCCATCCGCCAGTGTCGCAAACTCATACGCCAGAAACCTTTAAATGACAGATAGTCCCAAACATCTCTTAAATTGACATCGGTTTTGGTATATCCTTCCCGCTGAAATGCAAGAACAGCGTTAGGTCCGGCTTCAACGGAGTTATCAATCATCCGTGTAAAATGAACCCCCAGAAAGGGAAACTGGGGATCGGGAACAGGATAAACAAGATTTTTGACAAGGTATTTGCGATTTTCGTTCAGTTTATAGTATTCCCCTCGAAAGGGAATGATACGCGTATCCGGCTGAGCGCCGCACAATGCAGCGATTCTATCTGATTGAAGTCCGGTGCAATTGACGATAAACCGGCATTTAATGGGATCTTGGGTCGTTTCAAGAATGATGTTATCATTATGATGCGAGCAGCCGATCAACTTATGATTGAGTCGAAGTTCACCACCATTTTGCTGCATGATCTGAGCATAGGCAATCGTAACCGCCTCGAAATCAACGATACCTGTCTCTTGAACTCTTAATCCCGCGATGCCCTGCACATAGGGTTCATACTCTTTAAGTTCTTCTTTGTTTAGCCGTTTAAGGTCAGCGAGTCCATTTCCTTGGCCTCGTTCTTCCAGATCCTTCAATCTGGGAAGTTCGTCATCGCGAGTGGCGACAACGAGCTTTCCACACTGTTCCACTGGTATATTGTTCTGTTCACAAAAAACATACAATGATTTCCGACCATTAACACAGTTTTTTGCTTTAAGTGAGCCGGGCTTGTAATAAAGCCCCGAATGAATAACTCCACTGTTATGTCCGGTTTGATGTGCTGCCAGTTTGTTTTCCGCTTCCAGAAGAACAAGTTTCGTTTTGAAATTTTTCACCAGAGTCATAGCGGTAGCAGTACCGATCACACCAGCTCCAATGACGGCGATATCGAATATTTTTTCTGTCATAGAAACGGCTACTCCCGATGATCAGGTTAACGGATTACAAGCACAGCATCCAATGCTAGAACAAGTGCACGGGGAAGACAAACCCCAAATCACTGATTTTTTAAAACATGAAGCATGGCATTCCGACTGTATTTCCGTTCCAGTTCCATGAGTTTCCAATAGCCCTGGCCATAAAGATCCTGACGCGATTCCAATCGATCGAGCAATCCCTTGAATCCATAATTTTTTATAGCTTGGGCTGCTATCCACTGTGCAAATCCTTCACGCCAGAGATCACCATCTAAAGAAGGTATATGTTCTGTTTGCCATGCATGACCAAGTTCATGGGCAATGGTTTCTATGGCAATTTCCCGTGAAAGACCTTTCAATATCTGAATCGTGTAGTGATCACCTTTGTAAACAAACCGGCCACATTCTCTGTATTGAGTGTCGGCCAGTTCCGTAAGATTTTCCGCCAATTCCCAATGAATCTTATGATCGATTTTCATGTTCAGCGTATGCAACAGATCTGCTTGAACTTCTTCAGCCAAACGTTTGAGAGAAGCATTTGTAAGAATTGCAGAATCGGCACAATCGCTGCAAATGAAAATTTTATCATGTAATATTATGGCTCCGGAATCGCAGGGACGTCCACATGATCGGCATTTTGGTTTTTGATCCGCACATTTCTGGCAATAAAACCCCTCAAATCCCTTGAAAAATACAGATGTCCCGACCACGGGCAAACCACAGGACTTACATCTAGGAAGTTCTTGATAGCACCGGGCACACAGTTCATACTCCCCACATTTGTACCAGCTACCGGGGTGCATTAGTGCGTTGCAGCTACTGCAACGTTTTGCGTGAGCTTCACAGTTGGCGCAATAGGTATGTTTCCCATCCGATGAAACGAAGTATTTACCACTGATGAGTGTATGACAGATATCACAATATTTTGCTGAAAGTCGGCAGTTAGCACACAAAATGATCGAGTCGCTTGGTTTCGTTCCTTTAACTGGAATCCCGCACAATTGACAGGAACCACTCTGTTCCTTGCAATCCCGGCAAACCACCATATTCGATCCGTTTTTTTCATAAATGAAATATTTGCCTGAAATACCCTTGCCACAGAAATCACACACAACACCTTCTGCGGAAGCCCAGACGGAAGAAATTAAAACCAACAGGACAATCCCTGTCAAAATACTTGCTTTATTCACACAGATGGAAAATTTAAAACCACGCATGATATCTTATTAATGCTGGATCTGAACAGAAAGTTCCTTATTGTTAGCTGTGGGTTCGCTATCGGGAACTTCCCATCCGCACCGAATAATAAAACTCGTTTCTATCCCCGCATCCTTTGCCCATAAATTCTTGACCTTGCACTTTTCATGCGGAACAAGATCGCTGACAAAACTTATTGAATTTCTATCAGTAGGTTGATTATCAGTGCATACCTTAACGTTATCATTCTTACGAGACGTCATCTCACCGAAATTTGTTACAAGTATTACCAGAGTATCGCCTTTCGCTAGATTCATCGGATAATCGCTACCCCAATCGGCGAGATTCATTGAATAAAAACCAGGTCCTGAGGTTGTAACGAACACGGGATTCGGACTTGGATGGCATGTTTTAGTCAGTTTGGGAAAACCATCTTTGCCCGTATCAGGATTAATGTAGCATCGGACAACATACTCATAGGTCATAGGATTACCCTGAAACAAAATACCGATATGCGTAACGGTGCACGTTTGATCAACGTCGAAAATAATACCCACGGAATCTCCATTATAACACGCCTCATGGTAATCAAGAGATTTGATGAGACGGGCTGGTTCACCGGGTTCCCATATATCATATCTGAAATGCCAGTTTATTGCGGCATGGGAATTGGACATATTGATCAGGAGCATGATGATGAAACTTATAAATGAAGCATATTTTTTTGTCGTGATCATAATTACCCCTTTGCCTTGTCTCATATTGGGAACATCAGAACACAAAGTCAAATGCTGTCTTTAAATCCACCACTATCGAGCGGTTTATTCTGATTCGCGGATGATTCTGCCATCTAGGCTGGACGTTATTTCATGTCTGAGACGAAATGTGTCTACAATCAACTCTCGAAGAGGCGAACCTGTTCTATATGTCGTTTTCCCTTTAAAATAGTGATAACCATCACCACCTTCAGCCATGAAATCCGTAATCACTGTTTTGTAAACTCTCCTTAAATCCAAAGGTTTGTCAGCAACAGTAATGTCATAAGGCATATGTCCTTTAACTCTTAATTTCAATCCGGAAACATGTAAAAATCCGCCATCTTCATCGAGGCGATCTCCTTGAACGGAACGCGTAAGAATCTGC
>JAFGJC010000251.1 GCA_016929305.1 candidate division CSSED10-310 bacterium
ACATCTCTGAAAAGCTGATCGCGTATATTCATTCCGAAACTCCAGGAATTTTGATTCGTTTCGGAAAGGAATTTTTTCCTGACACCATCGTCAACCGTATGCGGAGTGAATATATCACCTTCACCATGACGGATTTTTTCTCCGGAGAGCACAATGGTTAAATCTCTGCTCAAGAGCCAACTGAAGCTGATAAAGAGATCATCTGAATTTGGCCCCAGCCAGTGACCGATGGACTGATTGTAATTCAGATATGTATTGACGGAGTCCTTGTGTGTGTAAACGTAGGGTTCTATTCTTGTATATTCCATGCAGAGTTCGGTATCCGTCAATCCCAGGGGATTGATCCATTGATGACCGGTAATGATGCCGAACTTATTCCCGTAATAAGTGAAAGGATTTTCCGCGGTAGTAAAATCGTCCAGAAAAAGTTCGAAATAAATTTTATGATTCCGCTTTGGAAAAAGAGTCATATCAAACGACATCGTGTTGTTATCCTTATCGCCAAGATGATGCTCAGCTACGTGATAGGGCATGATCGGATTGAGATAGGACCATTCGACATCACGGTTTCCGTACACCACTGCTTCCGCACCACCCAAAAACATCCAGCGGAATAGTTTTATATCCAAACGATGACCCGCCAAATATTTGGCGATGTCACCAGTGTGTAATGCGCCATGGAAACTTGTGAATTGAAATCTGTTGAACCGTAATTTAAGCTTCAGCATTTCAAAAGGTGGATTTTCCCTTGATAGCATCAGGCTGCCACGCTGTCCCGGCCCCCATTTCAGTTGATCCCTGCCGAATTCAGCCTGGAACCAGGCGTTGGCCAGAGTCAGATAGGCCCACGATTCATCGGAGAATACGTTCTTTCCGGATATAGTCAGTGGAGCGCCTTGACGAGGATCAAAGTTCTCGTGTGTGATGCCGGTCCCACGGTCGAGCCGGTTTTGTGCGTGGACATAGAAATTCAGGTATGAGCCCAGTTTGCCTCTTATGATACCTCCCATGGTTGTGTGGGAAGTCCGTTCCGGTTTTTCAAACTGATCACCTCGCTTGACATCAAATCGCTGCGCGAAATCGAAATCAATGTATGTCTGGTGCTCTCCCTCACGCCAACGCAGAAGATGTTTTTCATGGTGTTGCTTACTTGTTTTTACGCTCAGCTTTGAAAGCTCTTCGTGAAATTCACCCTTCAATTGTTCCAGAATGTCCAGCTCCGTCGAGCTAAATGATTTTTTGTTTGAATCTGCTCCAGCCAGGAAGAGCGAAACTTCATTCCGCGACATCGGTAGTGATCGGGCGGACACATCGCTGAAGGCCTGTTTAGATTCCATGCGCTCGATGAACTCATATACACGGTGTCCCAAAGGAACGTTGGTTGTTTGCGATATTGCAGAAGCGTTGAATACGAGCAGTATCGACATCAATATGGAAATGTGAAATTTTGCGGTTATATTCATTTTCATTTTGAGATTGAATATAAAAAAGTCATGTGCAAATTCAAAGTAATTTTTCAGCTAAAGTGCAGCGAACCGATAGCCCGCGTTCCGGATGTTCGTGATAACATTGGGCAGAATCCGCAGCGTACGCGAGCTGTTTCTGTGACCGTCGTGAAAAACAATGATCGATCCGCTTTTCAGATGACGATGTATTTTCGCATAAATAGCTTCATCCGGAATTCTCGAATTAAAGTCGTTGCTCATGATGGACCAGAGCACCAACTTTGTTGATAACCTGCTGCACATGTTTATCAGCAGCGGAGAGAAGTGTCCGTAAGGGGGGCGGAAAAGCGTTGATGCTTTGAAAGTTATGTTTTTAATGATTTTTTGTGTACGTGTAATAGAACAACTTAAATAATGACTGGATTTAAAGATGTGGGAAACATGCTCGTACCCGTGCGCGCCAATGGTGTGCCCTTCTTCAGCGATGCGCGCAACGATGGCAGGCAGTTTTTCTGCTTTATATCCGAGAAGAAAAAATGTTGCACAGACACTTTGTTTTGAGAGAATATCCAGAATCTGCGGTGTATGGACTGAATCCGGACCATCGTCGAAGGTCAGGTAAACAGAGGACACGCTTTTTTTCTCCTCCCAGAGGATGGAGGGGAATATCATTTTCAGAGCGAAATACAAATCAACGTCCTTTCCAGCTGTATGTCCCCCGTAGTCCTGCAACGCCGGCTATCAGAACATAAGGAATCTGAAACAGTTCAGCGAGCATGAAATACCTCAGGAGGTCCCTCCGTCCGGCAATTGCGGTGCCTTTTGCCATCAGTAAAAAGTCAAATCCCATCTTTGTGAGAAATAAAGCGAATGGAAGCATGGGAAATGAAAATTGAAATATCGACAGCATAGCCGAAAGGAAAAGACCCAGATAAAAAAGATAGACCGAAATCAGATAGCAGACAAAGTATAAGCTGTGATAATGCATGCCTTTGGATGCCCACCGGATTCGCTGACTCAGGAAAGATTTTATGTTCGGGACCGGTTGTGTTGATATAATCGCAGATCGTTCCCAGGCGCAGCGTATTTTCCACGCGGTTGTGCGTCCGACCTTTTGGAGAAATAGGTCATCATCTCCGCTTTTTATTTTATCAATTCCTTTAAACCCGTTGACCTCATCAAAAACGCAGCGCCGATAACCGAGATTGGCGCCGTTGGCGATAATGGGCAGGTCAGATCCAATACTTCCCGTGCCCGCTAAAACGAGAGAAAGAAACTCCAACGACTGGACCTTGTGAAACAAATTTTTTTCTTTTTTCTTGTCGAAGATAACCATTCCGGACACAACACCGACATCATGATCAAAATGCGAAACCATTGTCCGGACCCAGTCTTTGTGCGCAATGCAGTCGGCGTCTGTTGTTAAAATGATTTCATGCATGCTGTGCCGAATACCGAATGCGATGGCCGACTTTTTGGGTGATAATGACGGTAAGTCGTGCATCATATTCAGAACGGTGACGTTTTCAAATGATTTTGCGATGCTGCGCACAATATTTTCAGTACTGTCTTCAGAATGATCGTTTACCACGATGATTTCAAACATCTCTTCAGGGTAATTCTGTTCAGCTAAAGACGCCAGGCATGCTGCGATATTTTTTTCCTCATTCCGCGCTGGAACGATAATGCTCACGGAAGGGATGTGCATTTTACTGCCTTTGTTTAATGTGGAAAGTCCAAGATAATAGCGAAA
>JAFGJC010000252.1 GCA_016929305.1 candidate division CSSED10-310 bacterium
GGTTTGTTTTTTGCTCCCCGGCACGGACTTGAACCGCGAACCTAGTGGTTAACAGCCACCCGCTCTGCCGATTGAGCTACCGGGGAAAATAACCGCAAAACGGCGGCAACGCTTGTATATAATCTTTTTTTTCAACGGATGCAAGGGTTTTTTTCAGGAAGCCGGTATACCACCTCCCCAAATTTCACATTCATTTATAACCACCTTAAACAAGTGGATTCAGTTGTCATCGCTATCCCTTATGACAGATGATGTTGCAAAATCCTTTGTTTTTCGACGGCACCAATCCACGCAACCGCTGAAAAAAATCAAAATATGACAGATGAATTACGGTAAGCCAAATTGCATCAGGAAACAATCTGCTCTCGAATACCCTGAACCGGCATTCTACAGGGTTTTTTACGCAACGATCCCTGCCGGTCAGAATCGTTGAAATCCAATGTGATTTTACAATTTTCGGAACATGGACACGATCAGAACCATACTGAAAACAATCATCAGCAATCCCAGACCAAAAGGATTCATGGATGGGGTGACACATGGGGTCGCAGTCGGCAGCGGATCATACAAAAACCTGAAAACACATGGGTTATTGACAGGATCGTAGAGGTGCGAACCCAGCAGTATCTTATGGTCATTCTGGATCGCAATGTCGATATCCGCCTGCTCGGAAGTGTAACGACCGTTATCGGCAATACCGCCCGAGCCGAATCCTGAATCAAGCGTCCCATCCGTTTCAAAACGTGCAATAAAATGATGGGTGACACCCATCGTCGAATCATGGGATGCCAGAAGTATCTTCCCATCGGTCTAGAGCGTGACACAGACGTTTGCATCGATATCAGACGGCAATCCTGTATATGCATATCCGGCGGTCCCGAAACCGGTATCCAGCGTTCCGTCCGAGTTAAAACGGGCGACATAAAAACCTGAAGGCGGGGAAGCATTGTTATAATAGGATGAAAGCAGGATCTTGCCATCCGTCAAAACGGCAACACAGACATTGGATGGAACCGGACCGTATATCCCGGTATACGCAAAACCACTCACGCCAAAACCGGTATCTAATGTTCCATCAGTGTTAAATCTAGCGATGTAGTGGTTGTTAATAGTCCGGTTTTGTGATGCCAGAAGAATTTTACCGTCCGCTTGTACGGCGACATCAACATCAGCCTGAGCATGGCCGTAAACGCCTGCAAACGCAAAACCACCCGTACCGAAACCGGTATCCAACGTTCCATCGGAATTGAAACGGACGATATAATGGTTCGTGTTGGCGGCATCATGACATCCCAAAAGAATATTGCCATCCGTCTGGAGTGTCACGGCAACACCGGAATATTCGAATGCGTATAATCCTGGCAACGCAACACCTCCCGCGCCAAATCCCGGATCAAGAACTCCTGACTGCATGTAGCAAACCGGTGCCATGACGAGTAGAACAATCATTGTTAAAACGATAGCGGATACTTCTGAATATTTTCTCATTTTCCCCTCCCAATCCAGAAACAGTCGTGTTTATGGAATCAATATCCCAATCGTCTATGAATTTTTACCAGAAAAAAAGAAATTCTCATGCATTTTATCACATATAAAAAGTAAAACCGCTATGTCCGGCCTGATCGCTTTCACCGATATTCAGCACACATCTAAAAAACGCGTTGATCCATATCTACATCTTTGTTAATTTCCACTCAAATGTTGGTTGAACATTGAGTTAAATCGTCACAGTGCATACAAACAGCTATATCGCACACAAACCCGAAGCAACCGAACGCTAATGCATCTTGCAAACCATGCGTTCATGCGACCGATTCGAGTTTTCACTTTTTTTATGATGGCAGTAAAAATCCGGTGTCCGTACTTTCATTTGAAGATGGAGATATACATTGATAGGATTTAGATGTTGTGATGAGGACTGCACGATGACTCAGTTGATAATAATCATTCTGGCCGCCTGGCTGTCCGGATTAATGGCTTTTATTGGAGGTGTTTTCGCCCGGTACGAAGGAAGTACTGAAACAGAGGCGAAACGTAAATTCGTTCATGGAGTTGTTGCGTTCGGGGGTGGCATACTCATTGCCGCGGTTGCATTTGCTTTGGTCCCGGAGGGAATATCCAGATTAAATCTCTGGGTCATGAGTATAGCATTTTTATCGGGTGGTTTGCTGTTTTGTGCCGTGGATGTATTTCTTGCAAAACGGGGCACCTCCGCCGCACAATTCATGGCGATGCTTCTGGATTTTGTACCTGAAGCGATTTCTTTGGGAGCTGTTTTCTCTGACAACCGACGTTTGGGTATTTTACTCGCCGTTTACATCGGCTGTCAGAACCTGCCCGAGGGTTTCAACGCCTTTCGGGAAATGGTCAAATCCGGACAACACGCTTCACTGGTGTTGGTCACCCTTTTCGGTGCCAGCCTGCTCGGACCTGCCGCCGCATGTGCCGGTTTTTTTCTGCTGCGAGAGCAGATGGAATGGACAGCGGGAATAATGACATTTGCGGGAGGTGGCATTTTGTACCTGATATTTAAAGACATCGCACCCTTGTCAGACATGCCGAAACATTGGTCGCCGTCTCTGGGTGCGGTACTTGGTTTTCTGGTGGGAATGATCGGCAAAAAATGCATCGGCTAGTCTTGTTTGAAATCTTTTCGTTTTGAGATTTTAGTGAATCCCTGAGGAGGTATGGGTATGCTTTATAAGAAAATAACACTGTCGCTGGAAGGTCAAGCTGATGAAACGAAACTCATTGTTGAAACCATGAAAATCATATCTGCTTTAAAATCAACATTGACGGTGATTCATGTGAATGATCCCGATGCCGGAAAAGCAAGTATGATGATGGACACTCTGCCTCGGATTACCCGGCAGGATTTAATTGAAATGTTCCATCGATCTGGATTTGACAATCAGATCGATGACATTCTCTTTAAAACAGTTGATGATCAATCCTACACCGATGCCATTGCAGAATTGACTGAAAATGCCGATCTGCTGATCATGGGACATCACCAGCGGAATAAATTCATGAGCGTTCTGCTTACCAGTACCGACGAGTTCGTCTCCGATCAGGTAAAATGCCCCATTCTTCTACTGCCTTTGAGTTAATTTAAACTGCCGGTTTGCAATAGCAGACCATGACTGGTACGCTCGCATCTGTCGTGACAATGGGAGTCTGTTATCATGCAGAAAGATAACCTAACACCAACAAAAGTTGAACCGGAAATTTTGATTACTTGGTCAGCGCGAAAGATGCAACCGATCATCATATTTTACGTAGCATTGGTCTTCCTGGGTTTCATGGCCGCAGCGCATTTCATCTTCCATTCGATGACAGGCGTAAAAGCGCTTGCGATTGGAGCTGTCGGCTATATTGTTCCATTGTTTGCAAGCATGATGAGTAAAACCGAATATCAAGTGACAACATCGGGTCTGAACAGCCGTCCCCTCAATACGAAAAATCCACGTGAGTTCAAGAATGTGTTCCAATGGGAGCAGTTGAGTCATATCAAACCGATACAGCATGGATTCAAATACTACAAACAGATAATCGTATCCGGAGCTTTCCGTCGATTTTGGAAAACCTGTATTTCCGATGCGTTCTCCGGAGAGGTGCATGTGGAATCCAAAGATCGCGCAGCGATAATGAATATCCTGAAGGAACGTAAAATACCTCTGATGAAACCGTAATTCGCTGGCATTTATCTCCAGATGATCCTGTCAATCCTGAAGGAGCGAAAGCGAATATCCGGAATCTTGCCGTTTCAATGAATGGATCCCGGCTCTTCACTTCGTTTCAGCCGGTATGACAGTTTTATTGTTGTGACGTTAGACACATGACATGACAGCGGTATCGTGTCAATATTTGTTTTTTGAATAATGATTACCGAAAAAACATGGATATTTATACATTCGTATGGTGACGGAGATGTTTTGTTTTGAATACATTGAACAGCGCTGCAATTCTGAAAAACCGTTTTTGGGGAATCAGGTTCATCAGCGCTGACTGTTTGTATTTCCAATGCGATGCATTCCCTTTTTCAGCATGTTCATGCATATCAATGGATCGTATTTGTATCTCGAAATCAATATCATCATTGTATTTGACTGAGGTATGGATACTCCGGTATCCGTTTTTTTTCGGCTGTGAAATGTAATCCTTGAACCGAAGAAGATGCGCTTCATAGATCTGGTGCACGATTTTCAGTACCTGGTAACACGCATTTTCATCAGCAACGATAATCCGTATCGCAATGAGATCATAGATCTGATTCAGTGACAAATTCTTTTCTTTCATCTTGTTGTAGATGCCCGCGATATGTTTGATCCGGTGTTGAAGTTTGATGATGGGGATATCGTGCTTTTCCAAATCTTGCTGAATGGTCTTGATAATGTCGGCAACGTAGTTTTTCAGAACGGGCATGCTGGCAACCAAGCTGTCACAAAGTGACTGATACTCCATTGGAAAAAGTACTTTGAATGCGGCATCCTCCAATGCAGATCTGAGTTGGTAGAAGCCGCGGCGTTCCGCTTCAATGGAATCCTTTTCCCAGACCTGGCGAGCGAGTTCTTGTGTTTGAGATTTGAGTGGATCCGAGGATTCCAACAGTTTGTACTTGTCCCATAAATAATCTTTGAAAAGATTGTCATCCTGATTAATTGAATTTTCATCTGGGAGTATTACCGGCTGCGTTGAATGCTGCTTCGAAGAGTATTCCTCACAGCAATTCGATCGATTGAATTGTGCAGAATAATCGTACTCTCGAGGAATACGCAATGTTTTTCGTTCCGCCTCGACAAGCCGGTGAATCGTCTGCTCGAGTTGATCGACCAGATGATTGAACCGGTCTGCAACCCAGCGGAATTCCCAAGCGCCCCCTTTGACATTCAACGCTCCCCAGTACCCCAGTTCCATTCGGTGAAGACCCGTCATAAGTGATTTCAGAGGTCTTGTAAACAGAAAATGATTCAGCACTTGCAATGAAACAATGATGCAAAACCCCGTGATGAACAGATCGAGAAGCCAGAAACCCCATCGCTGCTCGATCTCATAATGGAATTTATCGGTGTTCTGATGAATTTTCAGGTGTCCCGATCCTGACGGGAGTGCTGCTGACTTGATTTTTATAATCGTCATATGCCGGGATTGATTCTGACGAACATCCTCATTTTTTTTCGTGGTTGCAATGATATTTCCGTTCAAATCTTCGACATCAACCTGATAATCCTTAATATTGTGTTTTTGGTAGTTATCTTCCAATTCTCGAATAATTTCTGAAACCTGAGAGATATCAGTGCAGCGTTCCAGAGATATTTTCAGCGGAGTGATCATTTCTGAAATCAAAAGGTTTCTGTCGGCACGGCTCTGCTGAATATCCCGGTATTCCTGGTATGCCATCAGACTACCCAGAGTAATGATGACAAAGCCTGAAGTGATGATCCCCAGCCGAAGTCCGAATGGCAAGCGTTTTTGAAACTTGTTTGAACTCACATCATCCATGATCGCAGCCTCCCGAAGTTTTGATCACTCTGTTTATACAAAAAACAGCTCCCAACAGTTTCATCAACCTTTAGCCGCCTGGCTAAAATCCCAGTTTTTCTCAAGATGGAATCCTGTTTGTTTGCCACCGGCTTTTGAACCGGACGCCTTGCATATTTCCATGCGAATTTGCTAACGTGACCAGGCAATCATTACACGTTCACATACAAGGCAAAACAAATGGGTGAATCAAAGAAAAAAGACAGGAAACTACCTCCACAAATCGGCTCTTATAAAATAATAAGTGTTCTCGGGAAAGGTGGAATGGGAATCGTATACAAAGCCTGTCATATCACCTCAGGCAAAAACGTCGCACTAAAAACAGTAATCGCTCGAAACGAAAAACAGATCTTCAGCATTCAAAGAGAAATCCGCGCCTTGTCCCGTATCCATCATCCCGGTGTTGTCCGCATTTATGATGAAGGTGTCGAAAACAACCGTCCCTGGTATGCGATGGAATTGATTAAAGGTATAACTTTGAATAAATTTTGCGCGGAATGTTTATGGAACAGTTCACACACGCCTGCCAAATGGCGTTCTATTTCCTATAAATCCATCAAAAACGGGTCTTTATATTATACGAAACCCGAAGAACTTGAAAAAATCCTGGGAACGACAATTGATTCGCGGGAATGGGATGAGACGTTAAACGAAGCAAGTGAATTTACGTTTGCAATTCCCAAACCCACTGAATCGAAATTGCCGCCTGCTGCAAATGGTAAATTAACGGAGGTGTTGAATCTGGCTCTGAAAATCTGTTCTGCAATGGCATATTTCCATGGAGAAGGTGTCGTTCATAGAGATATCAAACCCTCCAATATTTTTATCAGAAACGGCAATCTACCAGTGATAACCGATTTCGGTTTGATGCTGGAATTTTGGGGAGAAGTAAGCCGGGATGAGCTGTATGATTCCTACAGCACAGGAGGGACTTTGCTATATTTATCGCCGGAGCAGATTATGACGGGAATTGTTGATGCCAGGGCGGATCTTTACTCATTTGGATGTATTTTGTATGAGCTTGTTACCGGATGTGTCCCCTTTCGTGCCAGAAACGTATCTCAGGCAATAATCGCCCAGTTAAAGTATTCGCCGGCACCTCCATCCCATCTTGTAGACGGTGTCCCGGAAGCTCTGGATGATTTAATATTGAAATTGCTTTCGAAAAAACCGCAGGATCGCATTGGGCATGCGGGAGGAATCATATCGGTATTGAAGACGCTAGGTGCCGTTGATCCCGATTTTTCTTATTATCCAAAACCTCATTCCTATTTATACAGACCTACATTTTTCGGCCGTCGAAAAATTATGGATACTATACATCATAACATTGAAAAACTGAAAACAGGTCAAGGTGGTCTGATTCTGATATCCGGCGAAAGCGGTATTGGAAAAACACGGTTCCTGACTGAAATATCACGACTCGTAATTCGTCAGGGAATACAGTTATATGCGGGCGAGTGCCCGCCGCCTGGCAAATCCGATATCGACAGTATTCAAATGACACCTCAGCCTTTCTCAGCTTTCAAAAAAATGTTTCATGAAATTGCTGATCTTTGCCGAAGTTCAGGAGAAGATCTTAGCGATTTGATATATAATTACAGAGGTAAAATCCTGGCTCAGTATTTTCCCGAGATCAGGGAATTACCTGGTCAGGATAAATATCCTGAGCCAGTTAAGCTTCCAGCGGAATCCGCTATTTTCCGCCTGCTCCAGGCAATGGCTGAGACATTCACTGAAATATCCAGAATCAGACCATTGATTCTGATTCTCGACGATCTGCAATGGGCTGATGAACTGATATTGCGATTTTTGGAGTTTCAACAGAGAATTGGCACGATGCATCAAAACCCGCTCCTGTTCATCGCAACATATCGCAGCGAGGAACGCAATTCGCATCTGAAACGCCTTGATGATTCACCGAAAACAACCTCCATTAAACTCGAACCTCTCGACAAATCCGCAATTGCGGGTATCATTGGTGAAATGCTGGCATATCCTCAAGTATCGAATACCTTCATTGATTTTCTCAATGCGTTTTCTAACGGAAATCCTTTTTTTGTTGCTGAGTATTTACGAGCGTGCGTGGAAGAAAATCTATTGTTTCGTGATATGGAAGGTCGCTGGCAGATTAGTGAAGAATCCGACGTGTCCACAGCAAAATACAGATACATGCCATTGCCGAATTCGATCCAGGCTTTAATAATGCATCGAGTAAACCTGTTATCTGATAATGCCCGATCGCTTCTGGATGCAGCATCAGTTATCGGCCGCCAAATTGATTCAATCATTCTCTGGAATGTGATCTTCTTTTCCAACGAGATGCTGGATGCCATGGATGAACTGATAAATCGGGAAATACTGGAAGAAATTCTCCCCGGAACTTTTCGATTCATTCATGACGCATTACAGCAGATCAATCATGAAAACATGGATGCAACTGTCCGAAAATTATTGCATTTGAGAACAGCAGCCACCTATGAAAGCAGTTATGGGGATAACATTGAGGAATACCTCGTCACCATCGGTTATCACTTCAAAAATGGGGAAGCATATGAGAAAGCTTATGAGTATTTTTGCAGAGCCATATTGAAATCTATTCATTGCTATGCGTTTGAAGAAGCCGAGAATTTATATCTTTCGTGCCTTTCATTTGAAGACAACATTCCTATCGAAGACCGTATCAACACACGGTTTATCCTTGCCAGGGACGTGTATGCGGCAAGAGGAAACTTTAAAGCAGCGGAAAAAATGTACATGGATGCTCATAAGCTATCCCGTCAAATAAAAAATCGACATCAGGAAGCCCGAAACAAGCTGGGAATTGCACAAGCTAAAATGCATATGGGTAGCCTCGCTGAAGCCGTTGAGTTATCGACAAAGGCAAAGAGCATTTTCGAACAGCTTGGTGACAAATTGGGACAGGCTGATTCGTGGGGGCAACTGGGATGGCTGTATTTCTGCCTGGGAGATTATAAACAGGCTGAACAAATGAACACAACAGCTTTGAATATGTATCATGATCTCAAAAAATCCATTCATGAAGGATGTACATATACCAACCTTGGTAATATTTATCTTGGTATGAACGAACCGGACAAAGCGCTTCTTCACTTCAAGAATGCTGTAAAAATTCACAGAGGAACAGGACGACATGATCTGGAAGCAGACAATCTGGGCAGTCAGGCTTTGGTATATCGATTCAAGGGTCAGAGTGACAGAGCAAAAAAACTTGGTGAGCGAGCGGCTGGCATCTTGAACCGGATCGGATATCATTACCGAGAGGCTTATGCCGTATCGAACCTGGCATTGTTTCATCAGGATCTCGGTGATTCGGTTAAATCCAAAGACCTTTACAGACTATCCCTTCAGCTGCATCGGGAGGTTCACGATAGAATTGGCGAAGGCGGTACATTGATTAACTATGCAACATTTCTCTATGAAGAAGGTGAAATTGAGGAATCTTTAGAACAATTCAGCGCTGCCATCGATATTTTTAATGATGTTGGAATGAATCTGCCGATTGCCAGAGCTTATCATGGAATGGCTGCTCTGGAACGACAGGCGAACGGCGATTTGGAGCGTTCTGAAAAACTGCTGGACAAAGCAGAACATATTTTACGCATGGAGAAAAATGATATCGGACAGTTCTATTGCAAATGTGAACGCGGGCACATTAATCTGGCAAGAAACCACACACCTCAAGAGTGCTTGGATGAAATTCTAGATCCAAAACATGACGCGATGATAAAATCAGATATCGATCTCGCCAGGACAGTTGCCAACTTACGCCATGCTGTGGAGGTCTATTTCAAAGGTGGTAAATTAATTCATGGCGCATCACTTGAGGATTTGCCAAAGGGATTGCGTAACTGGATGAAGCAATCAGGGAAGCTATCACAGTAAATATTCTGGGTGTTTCTGTTGACTCCAAGTAATAACCTTCTGATTCAGTGATGGGTTAGCCGCGGGGGGACCATTGAAATACTTCTTTCGGGTGATGTGAGGGATTTTTGTGTTCGTTATAGTAAGGACAGTTGGTTATAAAAAGGAGGGCAAACATGGCGTCAACTGCATCATTCAAACAGGCATTCGGAAAAAAACAGGTTAAAAACGCATGGATGTTATGTCTGGGCATGCTGATTGTATTATTAGCAGTTCCGGTATCACTGGCGATCGCGATGCCGGAATTCACCGACTGTAAACTTACACCTAAAGGGGGAAGCGCAAGTATTCAGGCGAAATGCACGCAACTTACGGTTCCTGAAAATCCTGATGATCCTAATGGAAAACAGATCCAACTCAAGATTGTGATCGTTCCTGCCAAGCATCGGAATAAAATGCCGGATCCCTTATTTTTGCTGGCTGGCGGACCGGGACAAGCCATTTCCGAAGCGTTTCCAGCCATTGCGGACAGTTTTGAAAAAATCCGCGAGGACAGGGATCTGGTGCTTGTGGATCAGAGAGGAACCGGCGGATCGAATCCTCTGGATTGCCCCTCGTCAGAAAAACTGCTGTTTTCGCCCGACGAATCCGCCCGGTATATCATTGAGTGTGCCGATAATCTTGATTTCAATCCTCAATATTATACCACGCTGAACTATATTAAAGATCTTGAGTATGTCCGGAACGCACTAGGATACGATCAGATAAATCTGTATGGCGCATCGTATGGGACACTGGTTGCCCAGGTCTATGCGAATCGTTATCCTGATCGTATTCGAGCTATGATTCTGGATGGTGTTGCCCATCCCGGATATCGAGTATTTTTCGATTACAGGCAATCCATTCCTCGAGCTCTTGAAAAGCTGTTTTCGCGCTGCAAAGAGGATCCGGACTGCAACAAGGCATTTCCCAATCTGAAAGAATCATTCCTCACCATTCTGGAACGATTGGAATCGGAACCGGTTCCCGTTCGAATCAAAAATCCTAAAACCGGGGAAATTGTGCAGTTCGATATGACCCGGGAACGTTTTCTCCAGGCTGTCATGCCGCTGCTGTACGCTCCGGAAACAATTGCGCTGTTGCCATTGACCCTCCATGCTGCGGCTGAATTCAATGATTATGAACCGCTGGCAGGTCAGAGTGCATCTGTTGATATGGGAATATATCCCGGACTGATGTTCTCGGTAGTCTGTGCGGAAGATGTTCCCTTTTTCCCACCCGAAACCAAGTGGCCGGAACCCGGGCCGCTTGAATTCCGCGAGCATGCTCTGATGGTCTGCAAGATCTGCTCCCAATGGCACACCACATCTCAAGAAAGAATTCCAGACCCGGTTATCTCTCATATTCCGGTTCTGCTGCTGTCTGGTGATGCGGATCCCGTGACACCGCCGGAATCAGCCGAAAAAACCGCTGCCTTTTATCCCGAAAGCCTGCACATCTCTCTTTCCAACATGGGTCATGGAATCATCAACCGCGGTTGTATCAGAGATATCGCGGCTGATTTTATTCGTTCCGGTTCCGTAACAGGTTTGGACGTGTCCTGTGCAGAAGACATTCTCCCGGCACCTTTCTTTGTCAACTTCAACGGTCCCAAACCATAAGTATTCAGGAGGCGATGAAATGATTGAGACACTGCATCTTCAAAAGAAATTCGGTGATGTTATCGCCCTTAAAGATGTCACCTTCAACGCTGAAAACGGAAGTATTACCGGACTTTTGGGGCCAAACGGAGCGGGGAAGTCCACCACTCTCAGATCCATCTACGGACTAATCCAGTTGAACAGCGGCATCGCCAAGGTGGATGGATTTAACACCGCTGAAAAACCACTGGAAGCTCGTCAGCGTCTGGGAGTTTTACCGGACAAACGCGGTTTGTACCCTCGTTTGACGGCATGGGAGAACATTCAGTATTTCGGCCGGTTGCATGGCATCAACGGGAACGATTTAGAAGAAAAGATCGAAAATCTGGTGAATCTTCTTGATATGAAGGATTTCGTTCACAGAAAAACCAAGGGATTTTCCACCGGTCAGCAGCTGAAAGTGAATCTGGCCAGAGCCTTGGTGCATGATCCACCCAATATTCTACTGGATGAACCGACAAACGGTCTGGATGTCATGAGTACGCGAACACTCCGTGATTTCATACGGCGATTGAGTGAGGAGGGTAAATGTGTCATTTTATCCACACATATCATGCAGGAGGTCAGCGCCCTTTGCGACCATATCGTGATCATTTCACAGGGACAGGTGATGGCGGACGGAAAGCCGGAAACGCTTCTGGCACAATCCGGAAAATCCAATCTTGAAGACGCCTTTATCCAGATCATCGGATCCGGGGAGGGATTGATGCGATGAAAAGCCGAATAGCTGTTATTTACAAAAAGGAAGTTATCGACAATGTGAGGGATCGCAGAGCACTCAGCGCATCCGTCATGTCCATTTTAATCGGTCCGGTCATGGCTCTATTAATAATATACATTCTGGGTAATATCACAGCGGATAAAATGGATAAACCCTTGGATCTTCCGGTATCCGGTGCGGAATATGCGCCATCCCTGATTCAATTTTTAACCCAACACGATGTCAACATCAAACCTGTTCCGGAGGATATCAACGACTCAATCCGGAACGGTGTGTCCGAAGTTGTTCTGATCATACCCCAAACCTATCCCGAATCCTTTACAGACGGTGAACCGGCAGCCGTGACCCTCGTAATTGACAGTTCCCGGACATCAGCCACTACATCGATACGCAGGGCTCAAAGTCTGCTTATGGGATATTCACGCCAAATCGGAAATCTCCGGCTGATGGCCCGGGGAGTAAACCCTCAGGTAACTGCAGCAATCACACTGGAAACGCTCGATCTGGCGACACCCCAGAGTAAAGCGCTGTTGTTTCTGATCAGTTTACCCATGTTCCTGGTACTGTCACTGTTTATCGGCGGCATGGCCGTTGTCATCGATGCCACCGCCGGCGAACGGGAAAGAGGATCCCTGGAACCGCTGCTGATCAATCCAGCCAAACGATGGGAAATCGTTCTGGGTAAACTGCTGGCTGCCGTCAGTTTCACGTTGGTCTCCATTCTGTTATCGATTGCCGCTTTTGCCGCGATATTCAATTATGTGCCCATCGACCAGATCCTTAATATCCCGGTCAGCGTGAACTGGATGACATTTGTTGTGATCTTTCTTAACATATTGCCGCTCATATTTTTCGTTACTATACTTCAAATGCTGATTGTTGCTTTCGCCCGTTCTTATAAAGAAGCCCAGACAACACTGGCCTGGCTGCCGATCATCCCGCTACTCCCAAGCGTCGCTCTCGGATACATATCAATCCAGTCCGGGCCATCGATGATGCTCATCCCGACCATCAGCCAGCAGTTGCTTATTCTTCAATATCTAAGAGGCGAAACCATTCCTGTGACCAACCCGCTGATCGCCGCCGGATTTACACTCCTGATTTCGCTGGGATTGCTGATCATGACCATTCGAATATACAACCGGGAAAAATTACTGTCCAGCAATTGAATAACGCGTACACAGTCAGACCATCATTGTAGGTTTCTACCTGAGTTGCTCAGTCAGTAAAATCTATATAAAAACCATCGAAACCCTATTTACAATTCACGAACACTTTCAGCATGCCGGACCCATCGGATGTTTCCAGGGCTTTTCCGATGACACCGACATTTTCGGCAACTTGAATACCATCAATATCCCGGATGTGGACTTTTCTGGCAAATCCGTCATCCGCGGTAAGTGTTTCCCCGGGAAGGATGGATTCCTTTGCATCGACTTTCACGTCGGCAGGTCCCAGAATAACGACAGACAGGTACTCGCCGGGAAGCACATCGCCCTCGGCATACCGGAAACTGTTCCTGATTTCAACCCGGCCATCTTCAAATGCGGTTTTATCTTCACGGATGGTAACCTTGTATTCCACCACCCCAATGACAGCCTCCATGTTTTTACCGTTGGCTTTTTCAATATTGATGATCGGGCCGCTGCCATCGTCCAGGGCATCCTTCTGATACCCGCCGGCAATACATACCAGATCGCCAGGGATGAGTGTGTTTGAACCAGCGTTTCTGCAATGAGTTGCTATTTGTTTGGTGGCGAGTGTCGTACCGGCATATATTTTATCCGGTGTATAAACGCCATATTCATGGCTTGCAGCGTTAGTGTTGACATCAACACCGTCGCCAATAGCATGATCCACCTTCAAACCATCCCCATCACAGAAGGTAACTTGAATACCCTGACCTTCGGCTGCGCCAACCTCAAATCCATTGTGGGTAACGGTTTCAGAATAATAGGTAGAAGGCGTTCCGGCTTTCCGGACGTAACAGCCGGTATCCAGGACATCGTACATGTGGATACCGTTATCAGCCGCATCCTCGATGTATAGCGCGTTATCGGCAGAACTGGAGATGTATATGCCATCCATATCCGCCTGTCCTATCCATAAACCGTATCCTTCCGTACCGGCGACTTCGAATCCGTTGTTATAACCGGAAGGGTTTTGTGCGGATGGTGCGCCGGCAGCGGTGACTTTGACGCCATCCTGAGCGGCATAACTCACCTGTACGCCGTCTCCACCGACGCCGGTGACATAGACACCGTCATCGCCGGTACTGCTAATGTATAAGCCGGTTGCGTCACTCCGGCCGACATACAGGCCGTATCCTTCCGCGCCGGCAACCTCAACGCCGTTTTTCCGAAAATCCGCATAATAAGTGCTGGGACTGCCTGCCTGAAGCACAAAATACCCATCATCGCCCGCCGTACCGACTCTCACGCCCTGGGAACTGCATGACTGAATCTCCAGACCATTATTACCCGCATTTCCAATAATCACGCCTCTTCCGGTGACGGCATCGATACGGCATCCATTGCCATCGCTGGATTCTATGAATAAACCGGATGAGCCCGCTGATGCGACATAAGCACCATACTCATCTGCACGGCCGACATACAATCCGCTACCTTCTGTACCCGCGACCTCGAATCCGTTTTTGTGCGCGCTTGCCAGTGTCCCGGTAGGCGCGCCGGCAGAACCGACATAAACACCATCATCTGCAGCGGAAGTGACACTCACACCTTTTACACCTGCGGAATTGATATTGACACCGTGATTGTCAGCTCGCCCAACGAAAATTCCGTTGCCCTGAGCTCCTGCAATTTCAATCCCGTTATGTGAATCACTTGACAACTGGGTTGACGGCGTTCCTGCCTGATATATGTTGACACCGTCGTCTCCTGACACGCCGACGTGCAGTCCGTCATCGATCGTGGATGTTATATAAATCGCATCATCGTCGGCATGGCCAATGTACAGACCGTGTCCCTGAGCCCCTGCGACTTCGAATCCGCATTTTTCTGACGATGTCTGTGATGCAGATGGCGCACCGCTGCTTTGAACAAAAACTCCGTCATCGCCCGCGGTGTTCACGACAACTCCATCCGTTGCCGCATCAACGAACACTCCGTCGGAAGCCTGAATGGTTCCCACCACATGCAGGCTTTCCAATGGGGATGCCGTATTGACACCGACTTTACCGTCGGCACTGACAAATACACCTTCATTTTGACCGTCACCGGACAGGTAATGGCCGTCTAAGGCAATATTCTGAGTGGACTCATGATTACCCAGGTTATCTCCGGGTATATTGGTCAGCGCCGAACCATCGCCGGTAAATGAAACAGCGGAAACGCCGCCGGCCACATGCAGTTTGTTTCCGGGAGCGGCAGTGCCGATGCCCACATTGCCCGTAGCATCAATGGTAACATCCATGTTGATACTCTGAGGATCACCATGCCCCATAACGAAACGGTTGCCGCCACCAGTCCAGATATCGTTCGTCGATCCCATGAAAAACGATGCCCCGTTCGTTCCCGTATTCACCAGACGGATGAAACTGTCGTACAAATCCTCCCCTTCGAGCTGCAAATTAGCAGAAGATGGGGTTGTAGTGCCTATACCGACACGGCCCACTGCATCCACCGCAAGGCTCACGTTCGTCGCCAGCGGGATGCCGGAACCCAGAACGAAACGGTTGGAACCGGAAGTCCAGGTGTCGTTTGTCGAGCCTAAAAAGAATGATCCGCCTTCCGTTCCGGTATTGACGAATCTGAGTATGCTGTCATAAGTCCCCTCACCCTGCAGCTGAAGCTTCGCTCCGGTGGGAGAGCTCGCGCCAATTCCCACGGCGCCTTCGGAATTTATGGTCAAATCCACATTTTCAGCGAGCGGTGTGCCGTAACCCAGAACAAACCGGTTGGAACCGGATGCCCAGTTATAGTTTGTCGCACCCATGAAATAGGATCCACCCTCTATTTCCGTGTTTACCAATCGCAGAATGGCATCGTAGTTGCCGCTGCCCTGAATATGCAGGTTTGCCAAGGATGGCGTATTCGTCCCGATCCCGATTCGCCCATTATCATTGACGAACAATCCTTCATCATCGCCATCGCCAGTCAACCAGTAGTTACCCATGACGAGGTTCTGTTCCGCAATGTGATTCCCGAAATTATCACCGGGAACATTGGTCAATCCGGAACCGTTTCCCGAAAACAATGTCGCTGAAACCGTTCCGGCAACATCCAGGCGGGTTCCGGGGGAAGTGGTCCCGATCCCTACCCGTCCGTTAGAATCGATTGTCAGATCGATATTGGCTCCCGCAGGTGCACCATGACCCATAACCAAATGACCGGCACTCGATGTCCATGAATCATTGGTTGCCGCCATGAAAATCGAAGCGCCATTCGTTCCGGTATTGACCATCCGGAGTGTCCCTGAGTATGCGTCCGATCCTTCAATATGAAGTTTGGCTAGTGAAGGCGTTATCGTGCCGATCCCGACATTGCCGGAACCGGACGGCGCAAACAACCGTCCATTATTTATGGAGATATCGTTTGCCACCTGAGCATCCGTCGCCATGCCGGACAACTCATTAAAATTGGAGGTTTTGGTGTGATGCGCCGATGGATTCGATGAATGCGCCGCCACAACAGCAACAATTTCGGCAGTCTCTTCCAGATCCGCCCCCTCCAAACCGTCCACGGTATCAGCATCCGCTGCACGATATGAAAACCCGGCACTGTGAATCTGTTGATCAGGGGTTAGCATCTGGTATCCCGTGGAACCGTCATTAAACCAGATTCGAAGAAAAATTTCTTCATGTTCAAATACTGAAACCGGTATGGGATCCATACCGTCCGTTTCCCCTAAAACAACATTGAACAGCCCGTCGGTAACCGTAATCTGAACATCCGTCGAAGGGGGTATATTGCCGTCGTTTGTCCAGTACGCCACAGATCCTGCTGAGTCTAAAAGGGCAAACCGGAAATAGCCCGTTCCAGTGAATTCTGTTCCTCCAACCGTCACCTTGCCCTGGTAATCTATTGTCAGGGGAACAGCGCTAACAGCACCTGGTATAAGCATGATCACAGACAGAATCACTAACAATTGCATGGTTTTCATCCGATTCATGAAAGAACCTCTCTTTCTGAAAAAAACAATGCTTAGCTATAAAAATGTCACTCAAAAACCATTAATACATTCTATAATTTTCATGAATATCAGTGCAATAGTAAAACGATATCGAATCTGGCAATGATTCCTTCTTTATACCTAGCGTCATAAGTAATTGCGCAAATAAACGGGATATGTTAAGCTCAAATCATGAAGCGGCTAATCATATCCGAAGCAGAAA
>JAFGJC010000021.1 GCA_016929305.1 candidate division CSSED10-310 bacterium
AGTCTACAAATATTGTAAATTATAATTGATAATTATTTTCCTGTCAAGCGGTATGATAATGCATACATCGCCAGGGTTTACTTGGAAATAGGCGTATGGTAAGTTTTGCCAGTGATTTACACCTTTGGCCGTCGAATCGCATTTTTCCTGATCTGCTGGAGTATCCTGACGTATTTTTCTGAAGATAAGATGACAGCGGATTGTTATACGCATCTATTAATTCCGGAGATAATGCTCAGCGACGCAGATATTACTTTTAACAAGTGGGTTCCGCCAAGCGGCAAACTACCCTACTGGTTAATCAGATCATCACGGTTTCCGGATCAAATCGTATCGATGTATCCGCCGGCAACTGGTTTAATTTTTTCCCCATTTTATTATGTGTACAATTATTTTGAAGAAACCGTTCAGCGAATCCCGCGCATTATTGGATTGAAGGTTGCTGTTCTCTGGATGGCGCTCGCAGGATTGTTCTTTCTTATGGCGATCGAGCAAGCTGGAATATCATCAGGAAGATCAATTCTCTATGGTATTTTATTTGTTTTTGGCACTGCATGCTGGAGTACGGGTGCTGGCGGGTTATGGCAGCATACCGCCGGACTGTTGATGTTGACATTGTTTTTATGGGTATTTTTTTGTGGATTCAGATCTAAGAAATATTTCGTTCTTTCGGGAATTCCGTTGAGTTTGGCAGCGGCCTGCCGACCGACCAATGGTATTTTTATTGTTGCGGTAGTGATGTTTCTGTTCATTCGTGAACGGAAATATTTGGGACCTTTTCTTTGCGCTATATTGCCGGTGACCATTTTGGCAATCGGTTACAATCTGCATTATTTTGGACAGCCGTTTATCGGAGGATATTCAGGAGACAAGGGAGGATTTACCTATCCATTTTGGGGAGGTTTCCTCGGATTGTTCTTCAGTCCCTCAAAAGGAATTTTTCCCATAACACCCTTTTGGATTTTTTCACCGTTTCTTTTTATAAAAGGATGTAGACATAACCGGCCGTTCAAAGAAAATGCAATAACAGCATTTCTAATGGCAAGTCTGTTTGTTATTTTGATCTACTCCAAATGGTATTTCTGGTGGGGCGGATTGAGTTATGGATACCGAATCATCAGTGATATATCTCCATTTATGACATTATCGGCAATTTGGTATATTGAAAAACATGTTTCCAAAGTTAAAATTGCCCGGACAATTTTTGTTATTCTTTCTGTGATGTCAATCACGAATCAGATGGTTTTTTACACCTCATCGGGTTACTATCCCTGGCATGCAAAGTATGACAGAGAAAATGCCTTTGATGCAGATCATTATCGTGAACACCCCTTTCCACCTTTATTATGGTCTTTTTCGAATAGCCAGGTATTATTTCATTATAAAGATACGATAAGAGCTTTGGGAGTTTGGGGTTTGATGGATCATCGATTTTTTCGGCGAGGTGCCCTGGACGTCGAGGTATTTAGAGATAATATGCTTGTGGTTAAGGGTTATGACAAGCAAATTAATCACGAACTTAAGGACTATATGATTCCGGGTTTGCTTCGAGCTCGCTGGAGCGGGTACCTCCTGCCTGATATCAATCCCGTGAAGTTTCGATTGACATCGAATGATAAAATTCAACTGCAGATAGGATTACAAAAGTGGCCGGTGGGTCAGCGCTGGGAAGAAAAAGAGATCGTAACTCCTGACATCGCATTTAACAATCGACCGGAATCATTGGATGTTTTGATGGTAGACCGTGGTGGCCCTGCGTTTATCAAGTTTGAATATTGGAATGGGAATTATTGGTCAGTAATTCCTGAATCGTTTTTTTACTACAGAGATTCGGGTGTGGTATCGCCAGTAGCGGGAAAAGATGAGTAATTTTTTACATCGAATTACAGTTTGGCTGCTGAACAATATTTACAAGTTCTATTCGTTTACTTATCGGATATCATATGTGAACAGTGAAGTAATTCAAAAATTTCAATCTGAAGGTAAATCATGTATTTTAGTGCATTGGCATGAAGATGATCTGTCTTTGATAGGACCTCACCGTTATCGAAATTACTGTGTATTGATCAGTCATTCCAGAGATGGTGATATTCTGGCTCATGTCATGAGCAAACTCGGTTATTCTGTTGTGCGAGGGTCAAGTTCCAAAGGAGGTGCACGGGGATTGATTCAATTGATACGGAAAGCGAAATCCGGATCAAATGTCATCGTTACCGTTGACGGTCCCCGAGGACCACGCCACATTGTCAAGCCAGGTGCTATTCTACTCTCCCAAAAATCCAAACAGCCAATCATTACCGTGGCGGCTGTTGCAGCTAAAAGATATGTCTTCAGGAAATCTTGGAGTCAGACGTATTTACCGGCTCCTTTCAGCAGGGTTATCATCGGATATGGGGGTCCTATCGATCCGCCAAAATCTGGTGATGCATCGAATTTGGAGAAAACCCAGCGGGAAGTCCAAGAGAATTTGATCAATCTTCATAAACTACTTGAGTTAAGCCTTGAGCAATAGTTAATTGCCTGGTTTTTTAAAATTCACATCAACATCCAGTGTGTCATCAACCGGCTTTCCATTTTTCAGGGCTGGCTGGAATTGCCATTTCCGCACAGTTTCCAAGGCAATATCATCAAAAACAGGATGCAGCGAAACAATTACCGCTGCTGTGTTAATTTCTCCGGATGCCGTTATGGAAAGTCTGATCTTGACGGATCCTTCAATACCGCTCGAAATGAAATCTTTCGGGTATTCCGGATCATCTTTCGAAATCACTCGGGGGTGCTTGATATCCACTTTTTTTTCATGCTCCGAACGTCCGGAGGTTTGGAGTGCACCTTCATTGTCCATTTCATCATATGTTCCTTTATGTTTTGCTGCATCAAAGGGTATTTGGCGGGAGGTTGGTTTCGTGTCAGTTCGTTTATCATATGATGACGGTATATTATCTTTTTTGCGTCCCTCGTTTTTTTCTGCAATTTCAGGTGCCGGATGCACATCTTCCTGCTCTTTGGATTGGCTAAAAAACATCAAAGAATCCTTTGATTCTGATGAGATTTCTTCTGGTTCTTTCAACGCTAGTCCTTCCATGGATGGTTTTTCCGCCATTTCTCTGTCAGAATCCATTATTGAGTCTGAAAACCCGGAGGGTACAGGTGCCGATTCGCCTAAAACATTTTTGTCGGTTGTTTGAATGGAGTCACTGACGATAACAGGACGAGAATAATAATGGGTTCGAAATAGAACAGTCAGGGCTGCAACCAGAGCGACCAACGCAAGAGTGGCGGGTAGCGGTTTGAAGAAAATCCAGTGTTTCGATTGAGGGTTCTTTTCAAGTTCAGCCTTAGCATGCGACAGGATGCGCGTATCCACGTATTCCGGCAGATCGTTTTCCGGACCGATTATTCTTGTTTTGTTTAAAACATTTCGCAAAGATTCCAACTCGTTACGACATGTCCGGCAAGAGTTGAGATGATATTGCAATTTCTTTTTCTGACGGTCCGAAATATCTTCATAAATAAGTCCCAATATCAACCGCTGGTATTTTTTACAACTCATGACTGATCTCCTTGGGAGAATCATTTGACCACTTCAATATGGCATCTCGGAGTTTCAGTAGTGCGTATCGCATGCGGCTTTTGGCTGTATTGACAGTGCATCCCGATATTTTTGCCGCCTCTTTGAAATCAATACCTGCATACTCTCTGAGAAAAAACAGCTCCCGCTGTTCTTCCGGCATCTCAAGCAGTGCCTTTCGAATGATTGATTTCAATTCGTGCTGAGTCAATTGATCGAGAGGATTCAAATCAGAACGGGAAACGGCTTCGAAAGAAGAAGAATTATCAAAATCCCATTTTTCGTGTACGGTTACCGGTTCCCGTATCTTTTTTTTCCGGGACGTATCTATCAGTAGATTTCGAGCGATGGTATATAGCCAGGTTCTGAATTTAGCTTTGGGCTGGAATGTTTTTGCAGATCGAATGACGCGCAGAAAAATTTCCTGGAAAAGATCCTCAGCATGACTTTTATTTCCAGACCAGTTGACCAGAAAACCATATAATTCCGTTCGATATCTTGTAAATAAAATGTTAAATGCTTCGAGTCGCTGATATTTTGCGTATGCCTGTATAAGCATTTCGTCGGACATCCTTTCAAAATCATTATTTTGATCCGGTTCCTTTATTCCGGAAAATGTTCTCTTGAGAGGTAAACGTTTCGAGTCCGCATAAGTTTTTTCCAGAGATTTTTTTAATGATGACCAGGCGTCCGAAAGAAATGATATCGATAGCTGCAGGGTAATATGCATGGGATTATTGTATAGGCTTTGAAGGATAAGTAAACTATGGAAGGGTATTTATATGTGATTGATATGGAGGTCGAAGATTATGGGAACCGTTATGTCTAAGAAAACAAGAGCAATGAAGATCATCAGCGAACTTGAATCGCTTTACCCGAAAGCTGCATCCGCATTAAACTATCAAAATCCTCTGCAATGTATGATTGCAACGATATTGTCTGCCCAATGTACTGATGCGCAAGTCAATAAAATAACACCGCAGTTATTCAGAAAATATCCGGACGCTGAAGCTTTTGCAAATGCAACTCTGCCTGAATTGGAAAATGATATTCGTTCAACAGGTTTTTTCAGAAACAAGGCAAAAGCGATACGGCAAAGTTGCCAATCAGTTATGAAGGATCACGCGGGATTTGTACCAGATACCATCGAAAAGTTATTGACATTGACGGGAATCGGAAGAAAAACGGCAAATTGCGTAATCGGAAATGCCTATGGAAAACCTGCGGTAATGGTGGATACTCATGTCAAACGTCTTGTATATCGAATGGGTCTTTCAGCACAAAAGAATCCGGATAAGATTGAAATGGAGTTGAAGAGGTTACTTCCTGAATCATTATGGACAAAGGCATCTCATCTTTTGATTCATCACGGACGTCAAGTTTGTTCAGCACGAAAACCCAAATGTGAGGAATGTTCCGTTAACCAGCTTTGTCTTAAAAAGGGAATTTGAGAATTTATTCCATAACATCTTTTCGCAGGCGGATAATATCCTTGCGTTTCCCAATAACAATCAGGACATCCTGCCGAGTCAGGACGCGATCGGGAGATGGAATTTCCGTTGTGATATCTCGTCCATGAGGCGGCCGTATCGCAACAATGGAGATGCTGTATTGACCGCGCAGATCAGCTTCTTTTATGGATTTGCCCACTAAATTACCCACAACGGGCAACAGTTCCACCTGATAATTTTCCGGTATATTGACATAATCGCTTCGGGGGGTTTCTTCTGTTCTTGAAACGAACTTCAAACCGAGTGAACCCTGGCGTAGAACTTCACGATTGTATAAATTAAAGATGTCGCGGTAGTTAATAATACCCAGAAACTGTCCATCCGCCGGATCGATAACAGGAAGTTCTTCAACACCTGATATGCCGAAGATCCTAACACACTCCATAAGAGATTCATCGGGTCCGACTTTCGGATAGGATTTGTTCATAACATCGATAGCTCGAAGCCTTGATTGAATGCCATCTCGTCGCATCACTTGAGACAGTTTATGGATACAGATTTCCCCCAGATAGATTCCATCAAGACCCACAACATAATAATGATCATACTTCTGATTGATAACATGATTGAAAAGACTGTCGAACGGCATATCCGGATCGATGGTTGGAATATTGATATGCATGATGTCACGGACAGTATTTCGCTTCATTATTGTCGATTCCAGGCCGATATTCAGATCGACACCTCGCCGTGTGAGTTTTGCCGTGTAGATGGAATCTTTGTTTAGGCTTGAGGTGATCATGGTTGCAATGATGCAGGAAAACATCAGTGGTACGACGATCTGATAGTCACCGGTCAACTCAAACAAAATGATAATAGCGGTAACGGGAGCATGTGTGACGCAACCGACCATCGCAGCCATTCCGACAAGAGCGTAAGCGCTACTTTCAACAGAGAAGGATGAGTGAAAAAACAGACCGAGAAGATAGTTGACACCTATACCAAATGATGCTCCTGAGACGGAGCCGATAAACAGGGATGGCGCAAAAATACCACCAGATCCTCCTGCGCCCAAAGTGAGTGATGTTGAAAAAATTTTAATGGGGATTAGCGCCAGTAAAATCAGAAATGAAATGGGCACTGCTTTGTGTTTGTTTTCCGGCATCGGTATTGGCGGGGATGTTTCTGCGGCTGCCGCATTAGGTAACAGATCAGCGGAGGACAGGTGATTGGAATCATTGATAATGATGGCTTCAGCTTCGGTCTTAGATATCGAAAGTGTCAGAGAGATTGTTTCATAGCCATTGCCGTAAATGTGGGGAAAAATACAGATTACCGCACCCAGTATCAACATACCCACCGATGTTTTTAAATATTCCGGCATTTTGAGTTTATTGAAGAAATCTTCCATAGAATGGATGGATTTCATAAACAGAAGCCCAATAAAAGCGATGATGATACCCAGCAGCAAATAGAGGGGGAGTTCCCATGCGCTTTTCAGCATATACTCCGGGACCTTCACGAATGCTGGAGCATTGCCGAGATGTTTATGAGTTATTACCGTTGCAATGACGGAAGATACGACAATGGGGCTGAATGTATGAATCGCAAAATTACCAAGGATAATTTCGACAGCAAATAAGACACCTGCGATGGGTGCATTGAAGGTGGCCGCGATGCCGGCTGCTGCGCCACACGCAACGAGTGTTTTTATACGCTGCTGGGAAAGATGTAACAATTGCCCGATACTGCTTCCGATAGCTGATCCGATTTGAACGATAGGACCCTCACGTCCCACGGAGCCGCCGGTTCCTAATGTAATGGCCGAAGCGATGGATTTTATGATGACAACTCGAGGACGAATCCGGCCGCCTCGCAATGCAACAGCCTCCATGACCTCAGGTACACCATGGCCTTTCGCTTCCCTTGCGAAAAAATATATTAATGGGCCGACGATCAGCCCTCCCACAGCAGGCAGAGTAATTTTATATAGGCATGATTTGCTCATAAGCTGGGTAATAATGGCTTCGCCGTGTCCAATAGACAATCCTTGAACTAAATCGATAAGATATCGAAATCCGATAGCTCCATAACCTCCAAGTAATCCAATAAAAAGTGACAGGAAAATAATATATGTATTGGGATGTATTTTCAGATAATCGATTGTTTTAAAGAAGTATTTATTTAAATAATGGGTCATATCAATCTATCAAGCTGTCCGGGTAATCAAGCGGCTGTAAAATTCAATGAATAAACACCCCGGCGCTTGTTGTTTAATAAAATAAACAAGCGCCGGAGTACGAGCATCATCAATTATTATTTCTTTTCACTGACGAAGAATACAGGAACGAGACCGCCTCCCTGATGCACATTTATTACGTTTCCCACTGCAGCCCGCAGGAAAGCCCCCGCAAATTCACCTGCATGCGACCAGTAGTTTATATTGACATTCCGATCGAAAAATCCTTTAAACTTGCCATTTTCAATAACTGGAAACCGATCAATGGGAATTTTTACGAATTCCTGCACCGCATAATCAGAACCAGGTGCAACGGCTTTATCTACAGCATTTTCCCATTCTTTTTGGGAGCAATCGATTCCGATAAAAATGCCAAAGCCTCCATAACCTTCGTTGGGTTTTAACACAAAGGCATCTTTATTACGTTTCAACAATGCTGACATCTCACCTTTTTCGGAGTGGAACGAGGTTGTGATACCATTTTTCACTTGCCGTGTCCAAGGTACTGTTTTAATCATCGTATCCCATTCTTCTTCGCTGAATAGATTGCGATAGTTTTCGTCACTCATAATGGCGGGAAGGGTTTTAAAGTCTCCGGTTGCCGCTCGCACAGGATTGACAAAGCAAATATTGCCATCACGGTAAGCATTTATAATGTCTTGGCAATGCGGCCAGTATTGCGGTTTGATGAAATCATCAATCGCATCCCGATACACCGCATCAATTAACGTACCATCGACGGTTACCGTTTTACCGTCATAATTAAAATCGGAGGGATCTGCAAAGACTGCATCATATCCGTGCCGCTTGTAGGTTTCGACAATTTCAAGCACATCGTTTAAAATCGTCGATTTCCGCCAACAAACAATCGCAAACGTAGGTTTTTCCTTAGCTTTTAGCCCTTTTGCAGCGCAAAATTCGTTGTATTTTTTTAGCATCGCTTGAAGATGAGTTTCCAGAAGATGGTCAGTGTGCAAATCATAAAGCTCCGCGAATTTTTGAATGGCTGGTAATGATAGAAAAATATCGAGCATGGCGTCATTCCAACCCATACCACTTGGATCACCGCAATTGAATTCCAGAAATTTCATTTCACCGGTATCGGGATGGTAGAAACAATCCAAACGCACCATAACTTGAAGGCTGGGATAGATCGGATCAACTTTTGAAAGCTCGGCAATACGGCCTTCTTGATGAATCAAACCTTTGAAATCATGTCCTTCAAGAAAAAGTTTCCCCACTTTTTCGACACCTTTTATGATATTCCGGGTGTGAGTTGCAATGAGTGATCGATGTTTCATGTCGACAAAATAAGGTTTCATAAATGTCGGGAATGGCCGTTTTTCGCCGTCTATTTCCATAAACATGCCCTTATCCCACATCCGTTTTGTCAACGATTCCATCTGACCGACCGGGTCGGTTCCCGCCAACACTTTTTCGTAGTCTCGATTGATTTGTTCTATCAAACTCATAGGCCCTCCTTGATATAGATCTATTAAAAATGGTAATTCCTGTAATTGAGAGAAATCGCACCCTCGCTTAAACCTTATTTATCTTCTTAATTGGGCAAATTCAAGGTGAATGAAAAAGTTTTTTATCCTGAAATCATAGGCAATTACCGAATCCTTGGAGTTTTGGGATACGGCGGAATGGGAACCGTTTTTAACGTAATGAACTTGAGAACAGGTGAACGTGCAGCCCTTAAAACCGTTTCTGTTCCATCATCGGTAAGTATTAACGGGATCAGAAGGGAGATCGAGTGTCTGATTGAATGTCGACATCCTGGAATAATTCGAGTTCACGACGGCGGGATATTTCAGGATAGACCTTGGTACATCATGGAATATATTGAGGGTAAAACCCTGCGGGAATGGATAAGTAATAGCGTCGAAACGGAAGAAGAAAATTTTCTTGAAAAATTTGCAACGATTTTTTGCGATATTTGTGAAGCTTTAGCATATCTGCATGGAAAAGGAATTGTACATTTGGATGTCAAACCGGAGAACATACTGATCAGGACATCCGGAAAACCCGTGCTAATGGATTTCGGGTTGGTTTCCAGGTTCTACGGGCGTAGCGGTAGAGAAATTACTCAATACCAAATTAAGGATATCGGAACACTGGAATATATGGCTCCGGAGGTGATTCTTGGAGAGGCTATCGATGCTCGAGCTGATATTTACTCCCTCGGTTGCATACTATATGAATTTTTTTCCGGGCAAGTACCTTACTCCGGAAACTCTCCGGAAGAAATTCTGGCAAAACACCTTAACAAAACCTGCATACCTCTAACTGATTTGATATCTGATTTTCCCATTGTAATTGAAGATTTGATTAAACGGCTTTTGGCAACAGATCCGCATGAACGGTGGGGACACGCACAGGATGTCGCCCGGCAAATACTGAAGATCGGTTTAGTCAAACGAGATTCTTGGACTTCAATCGAGCACCAAGTTTATCTATACCGGAGTAGATTTGTCGGAAGGCAGAATCATATGCAAATGTTTCTGCTTGCCATGGACAAACTCAAAGAAGGGCGAGGAGGACTCCTGTTTGTCAGTGGTGAAACAGGAATAGGGAAAACACGACTTCTCCTTGAGTTTGCCAAAATAGCTCACCAAAAAGGTATCCAGGTTTTAAGTGGGAATGCTGATCCGTTTCTGCAGTCGGATGCAGAGCTGTTTCAATCCGCCAGTTTACCTCTGGGTGTGTTCTATGAACCGATTCAGACAATTTTTGATATTTACAGGAAAGAAAAACATCAGTTAATCAATGACCAATTGATGTCGGATTTTTACATCTTGCTGCCTTATTTCCCATTTCTTGAGAATGATGAGAGCTTTAGAGCGGTACCCTTTAAAATTGAACATCCCCCTGAGATGTTTCTGCCGAGATTGTATCAATGCATAGAAGATATTTTAATCTTTCATTGCCGAAATCAACCATGTGTTCTGTTGCTTGATGATCTTCAGTGGTCAGATGAACTTAGCATCGACCTCCTAAAAAAATTATCTCTGTCCGGAAAACTGGAGCGTTTCCCTCTGTTCATTACAGGAACTTTCAGATCCGAAGAATCCGCTCCATTACTCGAATCACTTATAACGAATCATTCTTATGAAACGATTTATCTGAAACGTTTCAATGATGCAGAGATACATTCCATTATTTCCGACATGCTGGCAACACCAGTTTCTTTTTCAGTATTTGCTGAATTTGTTGCGGAGGTTTCTGAAGGAAATCCTTTTTTCATAGGTGAATACATAAAAACAGCCATAGAACGGCATATATTAATAAGAGATGAAAACGGTTACTGGTCATTCCATGATGATATCGTGGGTGACAATGCTGACTTTGGCAAGATGGATTTGCCTGCATCCATAAGTGATCTTATCACCTCACGGTTAGAAAAAATTACTGAAACTTCTTTGCGGATACTTGAAGTAATGGCTGCGATGGGCCGGGAAGCATCCTATGCACTTATTAAGAGCGTTACCGAGGAAGATGAAAAATATCTTGACCGCTGTGTCATTGAGTTGACCTCTGACTGCTTGATAGAAGATTCAGGAACGGATAGTCTTCGATTCACTCACCATTTAATTCAAACAGTCGTGTATAAATCCTTGTCAGATGACTCGAGAAAAAATATTCATAGACGTATTGCTGTTAAATTGGAAGTGTCTGATGTCGTTGAACGTAAAGACAGGTTCAAACAGGTCGCATATCATTATTTTAAATGCGGCGAGCTGGCAAGCGCACGCAAGTACTATCTGATTGCAGCACGCAGAGCGTCCGCTAAATGTGCCTATTATGAAGCTGAGAAATTGTACGAGCAGTATCTTAATTTGATTGCAGAACCGGATATGGAAAGTCTTTCAGCTCGTATTGACCTGTCGATGGCGCTTTATGGGATGCGTGGCGATAACGATAAAGGTTTACAGGAATTGAAAACTGTATGTATTCTTGCTGAAAAATCAGGATATAAAAAGATAGAAGCTGATGCTTTAAGTCGCATGGCGGAGATTTTTTTGGAAAAAGGTGACATCGAAGAAGGATTAAACTTATGCCATCAGGCCAGTCGTATTTATCAGACGCTGGGAGAAAAAAGAGAACAGGGTGTAAATCTGCACCGAATGGCAAATATATCACGACGTCGAGGGAGACTTTTCACTGCAAAATATCTTTATGAACAAGCCATGGGAATGTTTAACAATCTGGAGGATACACGATTGCATGCAAGAGTTGTAACGGATTTTTCAGCGCTAAAACTACGAATGTCGGATATCAATAAAACAAAACAACTGTCAGAAGCTTTGAATTGCCACAGGATGTTTAACGACCGTATTTATGAAGCTTTCACCTTAGAGCTTCTTGCCGAAGAATATATCGCAACGGATCAGGTTGTATTTGCTGAGTCATGCTTTATAAAGGCAGAAGATATCTATCGCGAAATCGGGAGTAAGAAGGGATTGGGGCGAATTCATGTGCATAAAGGAGATATCGCATTCGCGGCAGGTAATATCCAGGCAGCTTCCTTACATTATGCCGAGTCATTTAACATTTTCAGAAATTTTGGCGACAAACACGATGAAGCAATCGTTCTGTCCAGATTAGCCAGTATTGATTTATATTTTCAGGAGTATATCGGTGCGATTGAAAAGCATAAGGAAGCTGCCGAAATATTCAAGGGTATTGGCGATCTTGATAATCAAGCCAGGGAATATACAATGATCGCTCAAATGATGCGTGATTCAGAGATGGACCTAATGGTAGCTGAAAACTATCTCCGACAGGCGGAAGCCATTCAGCGAAAGCTCGGAAACATTTATGAATTAATAGCAGTGCTTTGCGAGCTGGGTTATGTCAATCTTGCTTGTGATCATTATCCTGACGAAGAATTTGAGGAGATTAAACGGCTTGTGGATAAACATCAAATTTCTGGAAATACCCAGATTTCGAAGCTTGTTCAGAATCTGCAATCCGCAATGAATACCTATCGTTTCAGGCACCAGAAAAATTAAATGAATATTTTAAAAAAGGGTGAGTTAAACGTTTGTCAAAAAAGGATCCAGTGGCTATAATAAGAAAATCGAGCAGAGTTTAATGGGTGGATGATATGAATACGATGAAACAGGATGAACTAATCAAACTCGGCCATAATATTCGCCGGGTCAGAAAATCAAAGGGCTTGAATCAGACGGTTCTGGCAAATCGAGCAAAAACGCGTCCCACAACGATATCCTCTTTGGAAAACGGCAACAATCCGAATCCTGGATGGGATCTGCTTGACCGAATTGCAAAAGTGCTAAATGCATCGATTCACGATCTAACCCAACCGGAAGTAAATATAAAGACCGATAATGTCGCCAGCGAACTCACCAACGGTTTAAAATCACTCCTGCAACGGCAGGATGAGCTGCTTGGATTGAGTGAGCCTCGCATCAGCCTGCAAGAAGTCAACTGGCTCGCTCACATGCCTATAGATAAACCAGATGAAATGTCACCAGAAAGCTATTTAATGATTCTTCGCCATTACCGGTTGATCAGAAAACATACGGAATAGCGATCTGCAGAACTTGCCGCCAAATACGAAAGGGATTTTTGCCGTCATTTTACGCTATCTCGGAATTAATCGGGTAATGGTATAAAAATTGTATATCCAGAAGACAATGGGAGCTTTATTGGGATCAAATTTTTTTTGATCACAGTAGAGTAGCGGATGATCTTGGAGTCGCTGCTAACATGATTTTCTGAAGCTAACAGCGATCTTTCAATTAATAAAGATTCTTTAGAAATCTGATGACCAATAGATAATGCGATGGGAGGAAGAGAAGATCAATAAAGAGTGATGGGGGGCACTCATAAATTTTTAAAGAAAGGAAACAACATGAGATTTATGGGGCTGTCTGGGGTGGTACTGTTCTTCTCAATGATTTCATCACTTCTTGCTTATGACAAACCTGAATGGGATATCGGTTATTGGTGGGATATCAACACGGAATGGAAACTGGATATGAACGGGGAGATTCCTGCAGAACTGTCATTCACCGAAAACGACTGCCGTTTTGCGGTATCATCGATCGAACAGCGAATGCTGACACATGGATCACAGTCCGTACATGATGCGTATGTGATAAATTCGGAGGGATTATTATTTGGTGAAGGGCAGGTGCACGTTTCCGGCGGACCATTCCCTGTGACTTTGAATGTTCGTGTTCAGGATACCACGATCACATCTCAGATCGTTGTGTCCCGTGAATCACTTGGTCTTCTCTCCTGGCAACGTTCTTTTACCGGTGTTTTGGAATCGCTTCAGGGTGGAAACTGGGAAGAGATAGGGGAAATTTCATTAAATTTCAAATTTGAATGGGATGCGCCATTCGATCCGTATCGATTTCCATTTGAAATTGGTGATTCCTGGAACGAGGTCACCGATGTCTTCTGGTTTGGCGAATACAGTATAGCAGTCGATATTTTCAGCGCGGTGCAGGAGGATTCCGGGTTTTTTGACGAGATGGATCAACTGAACTATTCAATTGATGTATCCAATGTTGAGGATGTTCAGGGGATTCCTTCGGTAAAAATTCATATTGATTACGGCAGCGAATCATTTGAGGACATATGGTTCTCTCCAGTTGTCGAATGGAATATAAAAAATTACTCTTCAGGTTATACTGAGGATGGATTGGTCTACATTACCGATTGGGATTATCTTGTGACGGATTTCGGACAGACACCGGCAACTCCTGAACCCACTCGCACACCACAACCGCCAACGGCGACACCGACGTCGCCGCCGCCGACCGATCCACCGCCAACCGTAACCGGAACA
>JAFGJC010000253.1 GCA_016929305.1 candidate division CSSED10-310 bacterium
ATTCTGCTGCGTCATCCATCGACTTGAAGAGTTCTGCGTCAATCGCCGGCTGGGATGCGGACGGGGTCAGCGTGTGCGTTTTCTCACCTAAATCGCGGATAAGATCCATCAAAGACCGGTCAAAGTTCATTAGTTGTTCTAGCTCATTTTGTTTGATTTTAATTCCATCAAACAGCCCTGAATATCCGTGGGAAGCGTACCGGATACTGTCTCTCGCCTCGTCGATTTTTCTGCAGACCAGCTCCAGTTTATCCAAATCTGCCAGATAACCCCTTGATAAACGAATTTCCTGAATAGCATGCACACCATCTTTTACTTCTGTCAAGGCATCCGCCAGAAACGAACGGTACCGCTGATCACTCTCCCGGGCTTTTTCTTTTTTAAGATATCCATGCACTCCAGGAACAATACTTGCCAGTTTTTCCAGAAATGTCAGTTTCATCTCCTTGGATGGATAAGTATTCATATCAACCTCCTTGAAAATCTTACCACATTCAAACTCAACCATAATACGTTTCTTTTTTCCGTTTCATTCATTAACAGTTGCCAATCAGTAAAATGCAATGCCATGGATTTTCCACTCCAAGGACAATCTTCTGAAAACGATTTGTATCTTGTCGACGGTAATTGCATACGGAAATGTGTATTCCTGCCGAGTATCCACAATTCCGTCCGCTGCCATTTTTTGTATGGCCGGGTAATTTCTAACCAGAACCTCCGTATTGGAGATGTGTCTGGAGATGTGGTTCCAATCCGTATCCATGCCCATTCGAACTGGAAATTCAAACATGTTTCCGGACGAACTTCGAATACGTATTAGTGCGATTACCGTACCGGTCGGAATGTCGCCTTGGGTTACCGTGGAGATTAAGACCATATGGTTGACGCGTAGCTTCTCATTAGCCTGGAATGTGTTGGGAGGAACATCTATGGTAAAGGTTTCAGCGGTTTGGCACGGCAGATCCTCTACGATATTCAATCGCCCAACGTTCAGAAACTGGGTTTTATCGTATTCCGGTATCAATGTCATCCTGCAGTAACGCGATCCTGGACCGACAGTTAAACCACCGGGTGACCCCAGGTAACCACTGGTTGGGTTTAGACGCAGTTTTCGAAGTGCCCCAAAGGTTTTATCCGGCAGCAGGTTCACGGCATAATAGGTTCGCGCTCTGCGATCGCTGCTCAGAAACCGGAGATCCCAGATAACCAAAAATATTATAACAGCGATCAGGACTATTTTTGTTATCGGTGCATGAACGGATTGTATTTTGGCTGTTACCACATATACGCATAAGCAAAGAATACAAATACCCAGAATATACCAGAAAAAATACAAAGGATGACCAGTCATGACTTTACCCAACAGGCTTTCTTTGATCAGATTCAACAATAACTGTGGTGATTCGTCGAGTTGCAAAGCAAACATTTCATTGCGTGTGAGTTTTGTCCATGGTGCACCCAGTCTTGAATAATAGTACTGGCCCATCAATAGAAGATTCCATGCGGAGGCGATCAATCCCAGAATCCAGAAAAATCCTTTTCGAAGCGTTGGACGGGAATAAAAACTGTCGATGACGGCTGCGGCCAAACAAACCAGTATTGTCACCGGCAAGATCCATTTCACCGGAAATGATAGGTTGTATCGAGTGCTGAAACGAAGCGTTGATTGCAGGAGTAAAGCGGCGTAGCCATATCCAAATGTGATGATTCCCCAGTATCCGAGCCGTAAAGGAAGTTGAGTTTTTCGGTTTGCAAGTTGATAAACGCACGCAAAACCTGCCGCAAAAACGGGGATGCAGTTCAAGAATCGCCGCAATCCGAAACCCACCCCGAAAGGGTCGCGCCGAACGGCGTTGATATAAAGCTGCAGGATAAAAATAAGCGTCAATCCCCAGCCTGCTCGACGATTACTGATAAATATCAAGGGAAGAAAGAGAATGGCGAGCAATAATATGGGATGGAGTGCGAACAGGCCGTTTACCCCCCAAAAGAGAACCGTGATAAATTTGGGTATAAGCCAGTGCATGCCGCCTTCACCCTGCGGATCTGTGATGTACTTTCCATACAGAATCCGGGTTGTTATCAACTGTGGAGAGATCGTCAGAACAAGCATCGCGCAAAATATCAACCATTTCAGCAACCATTGACCGGTTTTCTTTAAGGAAGTTCTGTTGGTAAGATCGGCAACAGCATCGACTGCGGGTAACAGTAAAAAAAGAATATTTTGCCAGCGCGTAAGGATCGCTGCGCCGCCCAGGCAGCCATACATGGCATATTTAGAGATACTATCGGTGGTGTCGGGAAATCGATACCAGACAGTAACGAAAGCGGTCACAATACACACGCTGATAGCATGGGCGAATGCCGGTGTTACGAAGATGAATGCCGGCCAATGAGTGGCGCACAACAGCAGGATTAGAACGGGAGAGCGTTCCGCGTTTTCAAAACCAATATCGCTCAGGAAAATATTCAAAAATATCAAGGTCAGCAATCCAGCTATGACCGAGATAATCGTCGCTCCAAACCTGTAGGCAATGCCATATCCGTCGGCGGGCAATCCACAGCCCAGCAGATTCAGCGTTCGTATTCCCGAATGAACCAGGATATAACCTGGCGACCAGGCCAACGCCGGACCGATGGAAAAAATATTCGGAGGATATCCGGTGTTTTCCCAATCACCCGGCAAATAAGAACGAAAAACAGGAACCCATTCCCATGTATAGAATTCCCGCTCATCATCAAAATTCAGATCGTTTTGAATCACAATAGAACGAAGAAATTCGTAATAATAAGCGCCATCAGAGTTCAAACGCGGTGCAAAGAGAATCGAAAACAGAATCAGAAACACCAGAAAAATTGGTATCATGGATCGCTTTTCGAAATTTGAAGCGGTCATCATCCTGCGTTTTGCATGATCCTGATCTTCAGTTGCAAGCGTCAAAGAGAATTCTTACACTGGCGACATGATCCGATATTTGAAGACAAATGGCAAATCAATAAAAGCGGCCGGTTTATTTATTCTTTTTACCAGTTTCATGACATGGCCTGCTGTTTTGCGCTGGTCGGACACATTATGGGGCGGCCTGGGTGATGCCTTTCAATTCCCATGGAATGCCTATTGGCTGGAAACCGCACTTTCGAATCCAGAAGAATCGATATTTTTCACTGATATTATCTACTATCCTGCCGGCGTACCCCTCTATTTTCATGATCTGTCTTTGGTCAATGCGTTCTTCGGCATGGGATTATCGCAGATTGTCAATGGGCTGACTGCATATAATCTGACAGTATTATTCCATTATGTTTTAACGGCTCTTGCTATGTACTGGCTTGTCAGAACAGAGTCGGTTTCGCATGGGTCTGCCGTTTTCGCCGGAACAGCTCTGACATTCTGCCCCTTTCGAACGGCACACCTGAACGGTCATTTAAGCCTGATGGCTACAGAGTGGCTGCCGTTATATTTCCTGGCCATTCTTTGTCTGTTTTTCAGCAATGGAAACTCAAGGTCAAAACATGTTTTTTGGGCAGTCATGGCGGGTGTTTTCGCCAGTCTTTCCGGATTATCGAGTTATTATTACCTCCTTTTTCTGGTCCTGGTCAGCCTTCCCTTTGTGGCGGGATTATTTATGGATGCTGGCCGTTCTCCTGGAATACGCGATCTCGTTGCGGCAAGTATCACGGTTGTCGTCACTGCCACGATAATGTTACCCGTTTTGATACCGGCTGTGCGCCACTACACATCGTATCCCAGGGATTACACGGCTGATTATGAATTTGTACAGGCTTATGCCGCCGATCCGGTGGCGTATTTTTATCCGCAGCCGTTCCACCCCATGTGGATTCAAAAATCCGCACAACCCGAAAAAGATCAACGGCCTAGAGATCTTCCCACAGAGACGACAGTAACAAGCGGATATACGATTCTGCTGCTGGGATTGATCGGATTTTTCAGCATTAAACGGATCTGGCGCTGGCGCTGGCTGATGCTTACCGCTTTCGTTTTCTCTTTGGGACCTCATCTGCAGAGGGGGGAGCGTATTTCAGAAATAGATCTGCCATATAATTGGATATCAACCCTGCCATTCCTAAGCGTCAACCGTGTTCCCTGCAGAATATCTATCCTGGTCACACTGTCTCTCGTTGTAATGGGAGCCATGGTGTTGGACAGAATCCAGCAGATTTTCACGCAAAAAAATGCATGGATACCTTGGCTGGCTACAGCTGTTTTATTAACAGAACTGATGTTTCTTCCGGTAAAAACAGATCCGATTCCGGTCATTCCGAGTATAAAAAAACTTGCGGAGCATGATGACGGTAAACCGGTTTTGATTACCCTTGTACCCAATCAATATCAGATGTACTATCAGACACTGCATCGGCATCCCATCTCTTCAGGAGCTGTTTCACGGATTCCCCAGGCATCGGCAGATGAATTTGAAGAATGCATGCTTTTGATCTCCCGGCAATTTTCCCTTGATCCGAATGATATCATACCGCGCCGTGCAGCGTTGTCCGCGGCTGTCACGAAATTTGGGTTCAAATACATTCTCGCGCATAACACCCTGCTGCCGCAGAAGGAACCTGCGATCGATGCGGGCAATCCTGCCATAATGCAGGTTTTACCGTATGATCTGTTGTGTGCGGATTCCCGATGGATGCTGTTTTCAATTCCGGATGCTATGCTGCAATATCCGGTTTGTCTTCTGGGTGAGGGATGGGGCGATTTGCAGGCAAAAGCAGAGGGAAAATACAGGGTTGCCGAAGATACGGCTGAGCTCATCGTGCGATCCAATAACACCGAATCTCTTCATATGTGTTTCCGAACATATATCCCATGGGGAATGACATTAAAGATACTGAGTGAAAAAGCTGTTTTGGCAGAGTATGCGGGAAATGTCGACGGCGCTGTTTCACACCGGGAAATTACCGTGGAGTTGGCACAGGCTTTTCCTGAGAAGAAGATTCTTTTTGAGTCCGTATCTTCAGAAAACCCATCCCACTCAGGTGTAATATTGATTGGCAGAATCGCTATCCTTTCGCTTTCTCCTGAAATTTCCCAAATCCATTGATTCTGATATCCAATCACCCTAATATATCGGCTTTGCAGCCGGACGGCTATTATCTGACATCAGGCATACTCAAACTTCACCGTTTCGTATAACAGGAGGAGGCTGACATGGCGGAGAAGAAACCGCATATTCTCACAGGTGACCGACCCACGGGACCACTGCATCTGGGACATTATTTCGGCTCGGTTAAAAATCGGGTTGCGCTGCAGGACAAATATAATACCTATTTGTTGATTGCGGATGTGCAGGCGTTGACGGACAATTTCAAAACGCCGGAAAAGGTTGCAGCGAATGTGGAGGAGGTTGCGATCGATAATTTCGCTTCCGGTATAGATCCGGAAAAAGTAACGTATGTCATACAATCGGCGGTTCCGGCGATCGCTGAGTTGACGGTTTTCTATGGTAATTTTGTGACGGTTGCGAGATTGGAGCGGAATCCGACGGTTAAGTCAGAGATTGCTGCAAAACAAGCACTTTTTGCCAAAGGCGTCACCATTGGTTTCTTTTCATATCCTGTCAGTCAGGCTGCGGATATCACTGCGTTCGATGCCAATCTTGTACCGGTTGGCGAAGATCAGTTGCCCATGATTGAACTCACGCGCGAGATTGTGCGCAAATTCAATGCAACGTACAATATGGACGCACTTGTTGAACCTGAAGCATTTGTGACGATCGGTGCGCGTGTCAGAGGTGTTGATGGCGGCAGCAAGATGAGTAAAAGTATGGACAATGCCATTTATTTGCGGGACACGCCGGAGGAGATCAAACGGAAAGTTTTCTCTGCATTCACCGATCCGTTGAAAGCCTCGAAATCCGACCCGGGACATCCTGAAGGCTGTGTTGTTTGTGAATATCTCCGGTTGATCGATCCTGAAAACAACGCGCAACTGATGGAAGATTGCCGAAACGGACGCATGGGATGCGTCGCCGATAAGAAAAAATTGGCGAAGATGCTGACGGATTATTTAGAGCCGTTCCGGGAGCGTGCGCGTCCCTATGCAGAAAACAGGACCATGCTCAAGGAAATTCTTCATGAAGGCACCAAACGGGGTAATGAACTGGCAAATGAAGTGCTTCGTCGTGCAAAAGAAGCGATGAAAATCAATTATTTCACCAAGTGACATTCGATGAAACCGATTTATCTTGATTACAATGCCACCACCCCGGTTCACCCCATCGTAGCAAAGGCAATGCATCCTTATATCACCGACATGTACGGTAATCCATCAAGCACGCACTGGTATGGTTTTGATGCGCGTGAAGCTGTTGATAAGGCTCGGGCTCAGCTGGCGCGGTTATTGGAATGTGAACCTCAAGAAATCATCTTCACCGGATGCGCAACGGAATCCAATAACATTGCTATTCTCGGCCTGCTTACCCCGTGGATGGATTGCAAGCGCCATCTGATCACCAGCGCTGTTGAACATCCCGCAGTTTTGGAGGTTGCCCGATTCTGCCGGTCGTTAGGGTGCTCGGTGACGGTTATCCCTGTGGACAGCAATGGCTTGGTCGATCCCTGTGATATCGAGAAAGCGATTACGAAAAACACCGTCTTGATCTCCATTATGCATGGCAATAATGAAGTCGGAACGATCCAACCCGTAGAAGCCATCGCTATGATCGCCAAAAATCATGGCGTTTTATTTCATTGCGATGCCGCTCAATCCATCGGTAAGATACCCGTAAACCTCCGTAAACTGGATGTGGATATGCTGACAGTGGCCGGGCACAAATTCTATGCACCCAAAGGAGTGGGTGCGTTGTTTTTAAAGGCGGGAACTTCAATCCAAAAAGTATATCACGGAGCTTCTCATGAGTTCGGTTTGCGTCCGGGAACGGAAAATGTAACCGGCATCGTTGGATTGGGTGCGGCAGCAGAGCTGGCATCGGAAAATATCGAAACTCGATCCTTAAAATTAGCGGAAACACGAGACAGGCTTCATAATGCAATTCTGGCAGCTTTGGATGATGTTCGATTGAACGGTCACCCTGAAAAACGGCTTCCCAACACATTGAGCTTAGGGTTTAAAAATGTTTCTGCAACGGATGTCATGAATAATCTTCTTGAGGTGGCTGTTTCGGCGGGAGCTGCATGTCATGGTCCAGGTGAACACAGAATATCACATGTTCTCGAAGCCATGGCAGTACCCCAGGAGTATGCCAGAGGTACACTGAGGTTATCCACTGGAATCATGACAACAAATGATGACATCGATGTGGCGGCAATGTCTATCGTTGAGGCCGTCAAACGGGCAAGGGACTGATTGAATCATGAAAATTGTGACATTTAATGCCAACAGTATACGAGCTCGATTGCCGTTGATTCTAACCTGGATCGATCAGAATCAGCCGGATATCCTTGCTGTTCAGGAAACAAAAGTCCAAGATGATGCATTTCCCTCAAGCGATTTCAAATCTATGGGTTATTCCGCAGTTTTCAGCGGTCAGAAAGCGTACAATGGTGTCGCTGTCATCAGCAGGCAACCTCCCGACGATGTCGTATACGGCTTCGACGATCAATCCGAAAAACCACGATTGATCCGCTGCCGGTTTGGAGACCTGCATATTATCAATAGCTATGTTCCTCAAGGCAGAGATCGTGAATCTGAGTATTACCAATACAAGCTGAATTGGCTGAGGCGAATGCATGATCTGTTGCAAATCAACTACACTCCTGAGACGAACCTTATCTGGCTCGGTGACCTCAATGTAGCTCCTGATCCTGAGGATGTATATGATCCCAAGAATCTGGATGGACATGTCTGTTTCAATAGCGAACTTTCGGAACTGTTCAGACATATCTGCGAGTGGGGGCTGCATGATGTGTTCAGAAAACATCATCCGGAACCCGGGCATTTCACATTTTACGATTACCGCATGCGTGGCTCGGTTTCAAGAAATAATGGATGGCGCATCGATCACATTCTGGCGACACGATCTATGTACGCGTTAAGTGAGGATGCGTGGATTGATCTGGATGCTCGGCAAAGCAAAGATCCAAAACCCTCAGATCACACATTCCTCACCGCATTGTTTCGCCAGTCAGAATCGTAACCAGAGCACAATATCCTTGGATTGCCCATCGAAAAATGGTGTTCGTGAAAGGGAGCCCCAAACTTCCGAAGTTTGAGGTCGCACGTCGGAAATACTTTTTAAAAGCTCCGCAACACTCCAATTCCGAAGAAGATCGCTGCCCAAATCCTTTTCGCTGTCACCTGATACCTTAACGATACGCATACGGTAAAAATTTCCATCCAAGGTCTCATGGATACGATCATAACGGGTTCCGTGGGAGTCTTGTCCCTTGATCAGAATGGTTTCCTCTGGCACTCCACTATAGTGCCGCAGTTGTGCCAGGTAACCACCGCCTGGTTTTAAAATGCGTTTGACCGCTCGAAAATGAGTCATCAATGCGTCGTGCGTGTGGAGATATGCCAGGGAATTTCCAAGAATGACAACGGCATCCATCGCCATCGACGCGATCTTCTCCATATCTGCTATTGAGTCATTCATAAAGGATACATTCAGTGGAGAGTCAGAAGATTTTTCATTTAAGTGATGCAATTTACGCCGTGCTGTTCTGATCATTGCGATGCTGGTATCGATACCTATTACCCGGAATCCTCGCGCTGCCAGGGCTAGAGAAAACTCACCCGTGCCACAGGCTCCGTCCAGAATTATTCGAGCCGGGATTTGATCCAGAAATCCACATATCAAGGGAAGATCGTTGTGAAGCCGCTTCTTCCAAGATATCATGGCATCGTACTGAGCACCAAGTACTTCATATAGATTCGAATCTGTCATCGTCTCAACGGTGTATAACCGATTGCCTTCTCCAACATCATTAAATTAAGATAAACCATCTTCCATAAGCATGGTTATGTTTCTGATTATTAAGGATCGCAGCATTCACAGTCAAAAAATTTGAAGGTTAAGAGCCGTTTTGCTTTAATCAGAAACATGTTATTCGTGATCTGATTTCCTGAGAGGTGAACGTGATAGAAAAACTGGTGGAAGGTCAAATTGAAAGTATCGACGGTTTCGAAGGTCCGGTCATGATGTTCCATGTATCACGGGAATCCAGAGAAAAATATAAGTTTGACAGAATATTGTTTGCATCATCCGGTTCCGTTATTTTTGCCGATTTTCACAGCGCAAGAATTTTTGCTTCGAAAATGAACGAATTCCGTGACTTACTGCGATATCCGGAGAAAGCAGTACGCGCCAGCCAGATAAATGCTTTGGGGGTTTTGGATGAAATCTATCATAGTGTTGTGGCGAAATACCGACGCAAAGTAGATGACGGAGCTATTGCAAAACTGCTGGCATATGTGAATGCTCAGCTTGGAGCGAAAGCGGTTGATGAGATCTTGCTCTGCTTCACGGAGGAGTTTCCCCCGCCGTCTGTTTTCCAAAATGACAGAACCGGTTTGGAATATTTAAATGCATACAGTCATGGTGTGCCCAATCGGGAGGTGCGCATCGAGGAACTGATCATGCTTCATCTGAACCAATCGAACACGGCGGCGGAGAATGTATCGGAACTATTTGAATCCAAACGGCTGAAAGACTTGAATAATTTTCATCAAATGTTCGATCTGATCAATAGATTTTTCAGAGAACAGCCGGCGATGAAGTCTGATGGCATCGATCTGATCGAATTTTTAAAAACTCCATCGCGGAGGTATCCCGGATCACTTGAGCAGCAGTTACTTTTTATTCGTGATGAATGGCAGGATATTATCGGCGAGAAGTTCAAGGAACTGATCAGTGGGCTGGATTTTATTCACGAGGAGGAAAAACCTGTTTTTGGGGGACCAGGACCTTCACTGGTTGTTGATTATAAAGAGTTTGAATCGGAACCAGAGGGATTTAGCAGGGATCTCGATTGGATGCCCCGATTGGTGCTGATTGCCAAAAATATCTATGTCTGGCTTGATCAGCTTTCGAAAAAGTATCGCAAGTCAATAACACGGCTGGATCAGATCCCGGTAAATGAACTGGAAACTCTCTCAAATTGGGGTTTTACCGGTATCTGGCTCATTGGGGTATGGGAAAGGAGCAATGCATCCCAACGCATAAAACAACTCTGCGGTAATCCGGAAGCTGTGGCGTCGGCATATTCAATTTATGACTACCGGATTTCGAATGACCTGGGTGGTGATGATGCACTGGAAAAATTGAAACAAGCAGCATGGCAATACGGTATCCGGCTTGCCAGTGATATGGTGCCGAACCATATGGGAATAGACTCCAGATGGGTTTTGGAACATCCCGACTGGTTTATTTACAGCAGTCACTGTCCATTTCCTTCATATACGTTCAATGGTCCGGATCTGTCACCGGATCCCGCTATCGGGATTTATCTTGAAGATCATTACTATACACGTTCGGATGCTGCTGTTGTCTTTAAAAGGATAGATCGCCGAAACGACGATATTCGATACATTTATCACGGTAATGACGGTACGGATATGCCATGGAATGATACGGCGCAATTGAATTTTCTTGATGCGAGCGTACGGGAAGCGGTTCTCGGGCAGATAAAGGCTGTTGCCAGCAGATTCCCGATTATCCGGTTTGATGCTGCAATGACACTCGCTAAAAGACATTTCCAGAGATTATGGTTTCCGGAACCGGGAAGAGGAGGTGCCATTCCTTCCCGGGCTGAATTTTCAATGACTAAATCGACCCTGGACCAGTTTATGCCTCAAGAGTTTTGGAGAGAGGTTGTCGATCGCATTTCCGAAGAAATTCCCGATACGCTTCTTTTGGCAGAAGCATTCTGGCTTATGGAAGGTTACTTTGTCCGCACACTGGGTATGCATAGAGTATATAACAGTGCTTTCATGAACATGCTTCGGGATGAAGACAATGAAAAGTATCATGAGGTCATTCGCAATACGATGATGTTCGATCCGGACATTCTCAAACGTTTTGTCAATTTCATGAATAATCCCGACGAACGGACGGCTATCGAACAGTTTGGCAGGGATCAAAAGTATTTTGCTGTGTGCACAATGATGGCAACACTGCCGGGTCTTCCCATGATCGGCCACGGTCAGATTGAAGGATTCAGAGAAAAATACGGGATGGAATACCGGCAGGCGTATCTGGAGGAAAAACCTGATCAGGAGCTAATGGATCGGCATATTAAGGAAATCTTTCCGATTTTCCGAAAACGGCATCTTTTTGCCGATGTCATGCAATTTCGGTTCTACGAGTTTCACACTCCGGATGGTGCTTTCTACCCTGATGTTTTTGCCTATTCAAACCGAAAAGATGATCAGGCAGTTTTAGTAATCATTCACAACCGGTACACTTCCATCGAAGGAACGATTACGCGCTCCTCAACCTTTGTCGAAAAATACTTGAATGATACCCGGAACGTTGCTGGCAACCGATTGCATGAAGGCCTTGGAATAAACGGAGGTGCCAATGTATATTGCAGTTTCAAGGATTCGATATCGGGATTGATATACCTCAGACGAAGTCAGGATCTCATTGAAAATGGGATTTATTGGAAGCTAGAAGCCTATGAATATTGTGTATTACAGGAATTTACTGAATTTTCTGATTCGAGTGATGGTCTCTATTCCAGATTGCTGGATTTTTTGGGAGACAGGGGAGCTACGGACTTGAAGGATGCGATTCTGGAAATGAATTTGCAGCCGGTATGGCAGCCGTTTACGCAGTGCTTTGATTCCCGCAATCTCAATCGATGGATTTCGCTATTGACGAACCCTGAATGCACTGCTCGCCAAGCCCGAGTAGTTACTCGACAGGCAGGTTCCATGTTTAAAGCTGCATTTAACGCTATTACCAGATTTTATGCTGAACGAAATGATTCCGGTGAGTTATCAACAGCATTGGCATCTGATTTTTTAAAGATATACCGGATATCCAGAGCGTATTCAGAAAAACGTCTTCTGGTAGAACAAACAGGCAATCCGTCCATTAAAATTCGCATCATGGATTTCCTGTTAAAAGGCAGGAATCTTGAGCTTCTGATAATCTGGTTTGTCACAAAACGATGGGGATCACTCATAAAAGATAAGAATGTGGAGCAATACAGCCGTTTTCTGTACGATGATCTGCGTTTTGATAAATTCTTATTGGGTTTGAATGGTAACGACGCGTTGTCAATGGAAGATGTGAATATACTTAAAATGCTGATTTCACCTCAAAAGGAATTACGAAAAGACAGACCGTTTGCCAGAACGATTCAGTCAATATTCCAGAACGGTGATGTCCGTTCCGGAATGAAAGTCAACCGGTTCGACAATGTGTTATGGTTCGGAAAGGAAGTTTTTGAGGTTTTGATGGATTGGTGGATGGTGATATTTTATATGGAAAATATTACGGTAACTAAATCCAGTAAAATAGCTCACGACACGCAAAATCTGGCAGATGCCATTGACAAGCTCAAATTGCTTGCGGAGCAATCCGGTTATAAGGTGTTCGTTTTTCTGGATTCCGTGACAGCAACTTATCGAAATGCAAACTCCCAGACATCATAAGTGCCCAATATTCGAGTGATTTCCGGATCGGTTAATGCAGTGTAAAAAGCCAATCCCGAGGCGCTTCCGGTGTTTCCAGGCCAAATAAAGGGCGAGATGATATCCATGGGGGTATTCCCGGTCTCCACTGTGTCCAAAATATAATAATCAAGACCCTGGTCCGGAAAGGATTTCCATCCAGGTGCGCACCAGTAATTACCGGCAGCACTTAAAATGACAAACAGAGGGATTTCGTGTAACGGTAAATCAGGGTTGTGAATGGTGATCCGAAGCCAGCAGGTATCGCCTTCGGTAAAGTCGTGGGACGGCATGGCGATTGTGACACCCAAAGGAACAGGTGTTGATGCTGTGGGTGTTGGGGTAAGTGTTGGAGGCGTCACGGAGGGTACTGGAGTTTCGGTGGGATCAAATGTTCCGGTAGGTGTCTGTGTCGGCGTTATTCCTTGCGAGGGGGTTG
>JAFGJC010000254.1 GCA_016929305.1 candidate division CSSED10-310 bacterium
AATATATATTTAGGAACCTTTCGTATCGCTTGGGTGTATTGATCATAGGATAGATTCGTTCTCAAAGTATAATCAGTTGAATCGAATCACTCGCAATACATATATTTAAAGGTTTTAGTTATTTTGAATGAAATAATGTATTAACCTATCCCGGAGGTGGAATTAATGGAAAAATGGGAACTTTTTTTAAGAGGTTTTGGGCGAAGTTTAGAAGAATTTATTACTCGAATGATTGATAAAGGCACCGATCACAAACGCATCCATGAAGAAGTAACCGCAGAAGTAAAACCTTCTAAAAAACGCACGATTCCCCGTTTGGAGCTTGGTGATTTGGAGGATAGAATTGTAGATGTGGTCAGAAAATACCCCAATGGTTGTACGTTAAAAGATATTGCTAAAAATCTAGACATGCAATGGCACTATCTGCGTATTCCTCTGCGGCAAATGCTGTTTGATGGAAAAGTTGAAAAGGATGGAAAAGTTTACACTACTGCTAAAAAAGCGGAAACACCTGTACAAACTGTTGAGAGAGATGGTGTAAGGCGGCGTATAGTAGATGCAAAAGCACTGGAAAAAACACCGGAAGAAAAACCGAAACCGGCTAAGGTGGAATTGAGTTCCAGGGAAAAAGAAATTCTTCGATTTAAAATTTTGACAGCTTTTCGCGGAAGACCTGAAGGATTAACACTCGTTGAACTCGCAGCAGTTCTCGGTCGAAATCTGGAAGGTTTAAACGAGATAACAGAAGAATTAATCGAAGAAAAGAAAATAGCCATTGGTAAAGGTGGAAAATACCATCTGGCTTAGTTCTGAAGTGTATTTTTTCAAATGTGATATGGGGTGGTATATATTGTATCCATTCGATACAGGCTGGTTATTATAGGAGGGAGATTTCTTATGGAAAAGAGAATTTATGCATTCAATAGAGAGTTGACCGAAGGCAACAAATCCATGAAAGCCTTATTGGGAGGTAAGGGTGCTAATTTGGCAGAGATGACTAAACTTGGTATTCCCGTTCCTCCCGGTTTTACGATAACGACAGAAGTGTGCCGAGAATATGAAGAAGCAGGTAATACATTACCAGATGATTTAAATTATGAACTCAATGAGCACATTCAGCAGCTGGAATCTGCCATGAGCGCAAAATTGGGTGATCCTCATAATCCATTATTGGTTTCTGTTAGGTCAGGAGCTGCGAGATCGATGCCAGGAATGATGGATACCGTATTAAACTTGGGAATCAATCCCAGGATTGTGAATGCATTGGCAGAAATGTCCGGAAATCGAAGGTTCGCATTAGATGTGTATCGCCGTTTTATGCAAATGTTTGGCGATGTTGTCATGGGAGTGCCGCATGAAAAATTTGAGCATGCACTCGAAAGAATAAAAGAGGATCGCGGTGTGAAACTGGATACGGAACTTGACGAAAGCGCTCTCAACCAGCTGATTGAAAAATATAAGGAGATCTATCGTCTGGAAACAGGTGGCGATTTCCCGATTGACCCTATGCTGCAGCTTAAATATGCCATTGAGGCTGTGTTTCGATCATGGAATAATCCGCGTGCCAGAAAATATCGAGAACTTCACGATATCAAAGGCCTTGTTGGTACAGCAGTGAACGTTCAGGCTATGGTATTCGGGAATTTGGGGCTTGACTCCGGTACTGGTGTTGCCTTCACACGTAATCCGGCTAATGGTGCCAATGAACTATATGGTGAGTATCTTATGAACGCTCAGGGTGAAGACGTTGTTGCGGGCATTCGAACACCCAAACATATTAGAGAATTAAAAAGTGAACTTCCGGATGTTTATGATGAGTTGGTAGCAATCAGAAATACACTCGAAACACATTATCACGACATGCAAGATTTCGAATTTACGATTCAAAAGCAAATTCTTTATATACTTCAGACTCGCGACGGGAAAAGAACCACTGAAGCGGGGGTTAAAATTGCTGTCGATATGGTACATGAAGGATTAATTTCCAAGCAGGATGCAATTCTTAGGATTGATCCGTTGTCACTTGATCAGCTTCTTCATCCTGTTTTTGAATCGGTTGAGGAGGAGAAAGCAGATATTTTAACCAAAGGTTTGCCGGCAAGTCCTGGAGCTGCTACTGGAAAAATAATGTTTACCGCCGATGATGCCGAGAATTTCGTGAAAAATCAAATTGAATCCGGAAAGAAACCTTCAGAACGTGAACCCGTTATTCTCGTTCGAATTGAAACGTCACCAGAAGATATCGGTGGTATGGCCGTATCGAACGGAATATTGACAGCCCGAGGAGGGATGACATCTCATGCTGCTGTCGTTGCCAGAGGTATGGGGATCTGTTGTGTTGCAGGTGCTGGAGATATCAGCATTGATTTCAATCAGAAAACGATGAAAATTGGCGATAATAATTTTAATGAAGGTGACTGGATCAGTTTAAATGGCTCCACAGGATGTGTCTACAAGGGCAAAATAAAAACAAAACCTCCCGAAGTAAAAGGTCCGTTTGAAACACTCATGCAATGGGCGGATGAAAATCGAAAATTGAAAGTTCGCGCTAATGCCGATACTCCAAAAGATGCAGCTGCTGCAGTGAAATTTGGGGCTGAAGGCATTGGGTTGTGTCGTACTGAACATATGTTCTTTGAAGGGGAGCGAATACAAGCCTTTCGACGTTTGATACTTGTTTCAGAAACTGTAAAAAAACTTAGAGAAGAAATATCTCACACCTTAAATCCTGAGCTTATCGCAGCACTTCAGAAAAAACTTGAGAATCCTCTTGCGATCTACACACAGGCTCTAGCAGAATTGCTACCATTACAAAGAGAGGATTTTAAAGGTATATTTAAAGCTTTGGATGGCAGACCAGCAACAATACGAACGTTGGATCCACCTCTTCATGAGTTTTTACCTGGCGATCAAGCCGGACAACAGGAAATTGCAAAAACAATGGGCATGAACCCTAATGAAGTCTATAAAATCGTAGAAACACTTAAAGAATTTAATCCAATGTTAGGACACCGAGGTTGTCGACTCGGGATCAGCTATCCAGAAGTCACCGCTATGCAAGTCAGAGCTATTATTGAAGCTGCATATGAAGTTTACAGCGAAGGAATATCTGTTCACCCGGAAATCATGATTCCATTGGTAGGTCATAAAAAAGAACTTGAATATCAAAAGACGTTAGCTGAAAATACGATCTCAGAATTTTGCGCAGAAAACGAGTGTGATCGTTTGCCGTTTCCTGTACTTATTGGTACAATGATTGAGGTTCCACGCGCAGCAATTACTGCAGATGAAATCGCGGAACATGCTGAGTTTTTTAGCTTTGGAACAAATGATCTTACCCAGATGGGTTGCGGATTCAGTCGTGATGATGCGGGCAGTTTTTTACCTGAATATGTTAAACTTGGAATCTATGAGTATGATCCTTTTCAGGTCCTGGATCAAAACGGTGTTGGTTTGCTTATTAGAATCGCTGTTGAAAAAGGCAGAAAAATGAAACCTTCATTAAAAATAGGCATCTGTGGGGAGCATGGGGGAGAGCCCAAAAGTATCGATTTTTGTCACCGTGTCGGGTTGAACTATGTAAGCTGCTCACCTTTTAGAGTGCCTATAGCACGATTAGCAGCTGCTCAAGCTGCATTAAAGGAGAAGCAAATTTGAATGATGCGTTGAATCAATCCAAAGTAATGGTCATCGATGATGATGAATTCATACAACGACTTCTTGACGATACGCTTCGTGGTGAGGGATACAGTGTCTATGTTGCAGATTCTGCGGAACATGCGTTACAACTTATTGAAAACGAAATTCCTGACATTTTTATTGTTGATATCATATTACCAGGGCAAGACGGATTCGAACTTTGTAAAAAAATTCGCGAAAATCCGAAAACAAAATTCAAACCAATTTTGATACTTTCATCGAAACATGCTGTCAGTGAGCGTGTCAAAGGTTTGCAAATCGGAGCGGATGATTATCTGGTCAAACCGTTTCATTTGGAAGAACTCATAGCGCGGGTACATGCACTTCTGCGCCGAACAAGAGATTTCACCAAAGTTCAGGAATTGCAGATCAAACCAGAAGCTGTCAAACCACCAATAATCCAACCAATACCGGATGCATATGAAGAACGAAAAAAGTTTGCTGGGCAACTTTTTAAGGATAAACATTTCGAGAAATCCCTTCAACTCTGGGAAGAACTCAGCATCGAAAATCCGAAAGATATCGAAGTGAAACGATATTTGGAAATAGTCCGAGTTCAACTCATGAAACACTACTTGGAAGTTTTGAAAAGTAAGGATGCTGTTCCTATTAGAAAATCAAATCGAGCTGAAGATTTCATAGGTCTGGATTTTAACACGGAAGAAGGATTTATATTTTCAAGAATTGATGGAGTTACAGATTTAAAAGGAATTGTCGCCATCAGTGGAATGAAACCCTTGAAGGCTTATGGGATATTATATAATCTTCATAAGTCGGGAGTGATAACCCTTAAAGAACGTAAAAGCTGACTTTTTCATGGATTGGTTAAATTGGGAGTTAATATGAATGAAACGTAATATACTATTTTTTATCATTATTGCTGTGATCGTAGCAGCTGGAGTCGGCTATTATTTCTGGGCTGAGAACACGGAAAAAACCAAGATACCCGAGTCCCAAACTACGATGGCGCCCACCAAAGTACCCTTCAAAGATCAAACTCGGAATGAAAGTGATGCTGCCGATAAATTATCACAGGAAGAATTAGCCATCGAGATAAGACAGGCTATTTCAACTTTGAATAAAGCAATCGAAGAGAAAAATGATCCGATGCGAAATAAAATGTACTTTAAATTCAGGTTGATTGAACAAGATTATCCTGGGGCTGTTGCGCCATACCTTATAGAAAATCTAAATAACTCCCAAGAGGGGGTAACTGAATACACCGCATTCATACTTGGTTGGATAGATGACAAGCGAGCTGTTCCTCATTTACGAAAGCTTTTATCCGGCTCAGAAGGCCATAAACGCCATGCATCGAGAGCGCTTGGTTTTATGCGTGCCAGTGAAGCCCTTGATGATATCATAGGACTGTTGAACGATGAAAACGTTCGTGTACGGCAGGATGCAGCATATTCGCTAGGTTTATTGGGAGATGATCGTGCAAACAAGGCACTTAAAGAGGCGGAAAATGATCCTGATGAACTGGTAAGGTTTTTTGCGAAGGAAGCAGTGGAAAGAATTGAAAACTATAAAAAGTATGGTTGGTAAAGAGATTGAAATATGACCAATTCCCCTGAACAGGATAAATTGCTTGAACACTTAATCGACGAATTCCATGAAGCGGCATTATCTGAGAAATATCGCTTGTTCAGCAAGTTTCAGGAATTTCCTTTTGAAGATATTCAGGATTTTCTTTTTGAGGCATTACAGGATAACAATCATCGGATACGATCATCAGCCGCAAAACTCATCGGTAAGCTAGGGGATGAAACCGTAGTGGCACGCATACTTCATATGCTTTATGATGATTCATGGATTGTGCGTTCAAGTGCTCAAGAGGCACTGGGATATTTATCTCCCGAAATCGCACTGCCTGCTTTGCGTGGATTGCTTTCAACACCAGGAGGTGATCCCAATCTAAGAAAGAACCTTGCAGCAGTCCTCACACGTTATGATTTACCAGAAGCTACTGAAATTTTAGTGCAGATTTATCACAATGCTGACGATCCGGATCTGCGAGCCACTATCATGGAATATATCGGAAAACGTAAAGACGATACCGCTGTTTCCGCTCTTTTTGAAGCAATCCGTGATGAGTCTTGGAATGTCAGAACTTCAGCGGTTAAAGCTCTTTCAGGAATGGATTTACAAGCAATATTGAAACCTACTCTAAAAGCACTCGCCGATCCCAGTAGAATCGTTCATATGGCAGCAGTTGAAATACTTATAAAGTTCGGAAATGACGAGGTTATTGACGCATTGGCTGATATTCTCGAAACAGCTAATACAACCGGACGAATAAATGCTTTGAATGTTCTATCTGGCATTCAGTCGGATGAAAGTATAACAATGATCGTATCAGCATTGAGCGACGAGAACAACAGTGTCAGAAATCGTGCAATTGAAGCTCTTGCTTCGTCCAGATCATCTGCTGTATTTGAATTGTTAAAGCGGTGCTTGAAATCCAGCAATTGGAATTTGAAACAGGGAGCAATAAAAACCCTTGGTATAATTCAAACGGATGAAGCTATTGATCTTCTCGAAGAAGTTATGAGTCATGAAAACACCGCCTCAAAAGTAATGGTTCTAGAAATCCTATCAAAAATAGGCTCCAGACGATCCATTAGAATAATCCTGGAAAATGTATCGTTACCTGAGTTAGGTGAAGATGCGATACGCATTATTAAAATGTTGGATCCTGATAAATCAATCAATCATCTGATTTCATTTCTTACAGAAGACAAGTATTACAATTACACAATCGCAGCCCTTGCTGAATTGGACAGAGCTAAGGTTCTAAGATATCTAACCTCACGTATCGCTACTGGAACCCCTAGTCAACAAATGAAAGCTGTCGATGCTATAGCACAACTCGGAGGACGTGAATCTGAGGAGTATCTAAAAAAACTCTTGGACAGTAATTTATCCGTTGAGTTAAATAAAACAATCATCAATGCATTGAAACGGGTTCAGCAAAAAATTTCGTGAATTATAATACACCAATCTTAGACCAGACAGCAAAAATCATTGAACATGTAATACTTTTGACCGAATATCTATACGAAAGTGGTGTTGACTATTTAGATGTTCCTGAATGTAATTCCAATATCTGCAATGAATTATCGAATAAAAAGGGTATCGATCTGAATTATAATCTTCTGAGAAACCAAGCTAACAAATCTGCGCTTGAAAATATAAAATCAATTGTCGGTGACTGTACTCGATGCCGATTGCATGAAAACCGGAATAAGATTGTATTTGGCGATGGAAATCCTTCTCCTGAGATTGTTTTTGTGGGAGAGGGTCCTGGACAGGAAGAAGATATTCAAGGTCTTCCGTTTGTCGGACGAGCGGGAAAGTTGTTGGATCGAATATTAAAAGCGATGGGACTTTTAAGAAATGAAGTTTATATATGTAATGTGGTGAAATGCCGCCCTCCACGAAACAGAAACCCAGAGCTTGATGAAATTGAAACCTGTTCTCAGTTTCTAAACAAACAACTGACAGTCCTACGCCCACGGATAATTTGTGCTCTCGGTAATGTCGCTGCTGGATTCTTGACCGGCAAAAAAGCACCCATGACGGTCTTGCGAGGACATTTTTATGATTATAATAACATACCTGTTCTGCCAACTTATCATCCAGCAGCTTTACTGAGAAATCCAGCCTACAAACGCCCGGTTTGGGAAGATATGCAAAAGCTTTTACAGTATCTGGGTCGACCAATCAGAACAAAGTAGGTTCGAACTTGATCCAATGATGTAAATTTTCTAATATGACTAATGAAAAGGGAGATAACGAATGCCGTTAAAAATTAGAACATATGGAGATAAAATTTTACGTCAAAAAGCTGAAACAATAAGTGAAATTTCACCAGAAACACTATCATTGATTGAAAAAATGAAAATCAGTATGGACCGTGCAAATGGAGTAGGACTTGCTGCTCCACAGATTGGTTTTTCTATACGACTGATAATTGTACTATTTGGTTTAGAGGAAAATCTTCCAGAATTAAAGGCGCTTATAAATCCGGAGATAATTCACCACAATGATGTGAAAAACAACGCCGAAGAAGGGTGTTTAAGCGTTCCGGGAATAACTGAAGATGTTGAACGCTGGACCGAAGTAACAGTAAAAGCCATTTCGGAACAAGGTGAGAAAATGGAATTCACAGCAAAAAATCTCACCGCTCGAATCATACAGCATGAAATTGATCATCTCGATGGAATACTTTTTATTGACCATTTATCGCCGTTGAAGCGTGACATCATTAAGCGACGATTGAAAAAACAACAGAAAAAAGAGACAGTATCAGAGTGAACAAACCTGCTATCGTTTTTATGGGTAGTTCGCCATACGCCGTTCCCATTCTCGAACGGTTGTTAGACAATCGTTTCTCTATAGTAGCCGTGGTCACTCAACCAGATCGGCCGAAGGGACGGGGACAAAAGGTATTACCCACAGTGTTGAGCACACGCGCGCGTGATTTGAATTTAACTGTAGTTCAACCAGAAAAGATCAGGAGCAGATCATTTTGCGATTATTTAAAAAATCTTTCCCCTGATCTCATTATTACCGCCGCATACGGAAAAATCCTAAATCAACAACATCTTAATATACCTCATCTGGGAATCTGGAATGTTCACGCATCACTTCTTCCGAAATATCGGGGAGCTGCACCAATACACTGGGCAATCATTCGAGGAGAAAAGCTCACTGGTGTAACCATCATGAAAACAAATATTGGCATTGATACAGGAAACATCATATCCCAGAAATCAACGATTGTCAGGGATACAGATACGGCCGGTACTCTTGAGCAACGTCTTTCAGAACTGGGTGCTGGTTTGCTTGTTGAGACAATTCAGAAGAAAATGAATCATGGAATTATAGAAACCGTCCAAAATTCAATGGATGCCAGCTATGCACCCCCATTAACGGCGGAAGACACAGTCCTTGACTGGTCTGGTTCAGCTGCTTCCATCGACAGAAGAATACGGGGATTGAGTCCACATCCCTCGGCATTTTCAATGTTCGGATCCATGCGAATAAAGTTTCTCTTTTCGCGATTAGAAAGTACCGAAACCAAAAAGGGATTTCCATTTGGGACAGTACTGGGTTCAACACGCAACTCAGGATTACTTGTTAACACAGGAGAGGGCATAGTAGAATGTCTAGAAGTTCAACCGGAATCTAAAAAGAAAACTGTAGGCAGTAATCTTATTAACGGCCACTACCTTAAGGTGGGTGATGTATTGGGCAGTTAACGTGAATGTGGGGGTTATCGAGACTTGAGCCGTTTTCGTGTCGTGGGCAGGTTTATACTTGGATCGTTTATCTTCCTGATTTTAGCAGGTTTGTCTGGTTGGCTTACACTGGTTGCTATAACTAGAACGGGTGATGTGCTTGTTCCTGAAGTTGTTGGACATAACCTTTCAACTGCTGTCAAAATTTTGCAAGAGCAACGGCTTTATTGCACAATCGAAGATGAGATCAATCACGCAGAAATTCCCAAGGGATTTGTCATTGAACAAAAACCGGCACCGGGTGAACTTCGTAAACGCTATGCCTCCATTAAACTCATTATATCAAAAGGACCAGAACGATTCTCAATGCCAAACCTCTGCGGTATTGGTGTCCGCCAGGCAAGAATTGAAATTGAACGATTAAGCTTAGGTGAGGTTACAGAAATAAAACTGAAACATCCAACAGCTGGCTTAGGTGACATTATATCGCATATTCCTGGTCCCGGAGAAGTTATTTTTCCGGATTCTCCAGTAAAATTACTGATCAGTTTGGGAACATACGACAGCATATTGAAGATGCCTGATTTACTTGGAGAAAACATAGGTAATGCTCGGAGAATTATTGAATCCCATTACAATCCGAAAATTGAATTTATCTCCTCACAAACGTACGAATCTGGTATTGTAATATCACAAATCCCTTTGCCTGGTGAACCATTGTATAATGATACGAACATCATTCTGACAGTAACATCCTCAATACGCGAAGATCATAAAGAATACTCAACATTTACATACAATGTGCCACCCGGTATTCTGGAAAAAGAAATGAAAGTCATCCTAGAGAATAATCTCGAAAAAAATGTTGTTTGGACGGGTTCCGTCAAGCCTTCAGAACAGGTACAACTTTTCATACCGAGATCAGAGGGTCTGAGTACTTTGAAAGTTTTCTTAGATAATTCAGAAGTCCACTCCGAGCCTTGGTAACACAAATAGGGGAGAGAGCATGATTCAAATAGCTCCATCAATTCTATCCGCTGATTTTACAAAGCTTGGAAGAGAAATTGAACTGGTCGATAAAGCTGGAGCCAATGCCATTCATGTTGATGTGATGGATGGACATTTTGTCCCCAATATCACCATAGGACCTCCAGTAATCAAATCAATTAAAAATATTACACGGCTGCCACTCGATGTCCATTTGATGATAGAGGAACCTGATCGGTTTATTCCCAGTTTTGTGAAAGCAGGGGCTGATCGTTTGTCTATTCACGTAGAAGCCTGTGTTCATCTGCATCGCTCAATTCAAATTATACGTTCATCTGGAGTAAAGGCAGGTGTTGCCCTTAATCCTGGCACACCACTCGGTCATATCAGTGAAATATTACATATGTTAGATTTTGTGTTAATCATGTCAGTCAATCCAGGATTTGGTGGTCAAGAATTTATTGCTTCTTCGTTGGATAAGATTAACAGACTCTTCAATGTTTTAAAAACACGTGGATTAAAGGCAGTAATTGCCGTCGATGGCGGTGTTAATTGCGAGACGGCACCTGATCTCGTAAAAGCAGGTGCACGTATTCTGATTGCTGGAAACGCCATCTTCAATACACAAAATCCAGCGAAAGCTGTACAGGATTTGATTGCAGCAGCGAAAATTACCAAACCAATCAATAAAAAGGACACGGTGTAGTATGACTAAAAAAAGAGCGCTTATCAGTGTGTCTGATAAAACTGGCATTATTGATTTTAGTCAGGAATTATTATCCATGGGCTATGAAATCGTTTCTACCGGGGGAACAGCTCAGTATCTATGGGATTCAGGCATTCGAGTAACGGCTGTATCCGATATCACTGGATTTCCAGAAATTCTTAATGGCAGAGTTAAGACCCTGCATCCCGTTATACATGCTGGTATACTTGCTGATCAAAACAACCCACGCCATATGGAAACATTAGTGAAACACAATATATTACCTTTTCAAATTGTCGTTATAAATCTTTATCCCTTTGAAGAAACTGTCAGAAAAAACCCAAAAGATCTGAATGCGGCTATTGAAAATATAGATATAGGCGGGCCTACGCTTATCAGAGCAGCTGCAAAAAATCATAACAATATCGCGGTTGTCACTGATCCGTTAGACTATGTAAATCTTGTAGATGAGCTTAAACGCAACGATGGTTCTATTTGCAGTGAACTCAGACTTCATTTGGCATGTAAAGCATTTAACCTAACAGCACAGTATGATGCGTGGATTGCATCTTATTTTGAAGGGAAGAAACCGATTACGTCTAATGATCCGATTCCCAAGTGTTTGCCGGAGTCCTTTCATATCCTATTAAGTAAAAAATCGCATCTGAGATATGGAGAAAACCCGCACCAGAAGGCAGCAATCTATCAGGTACCTTTTTGTTCGTCCAGCAGCGTGACAGAGTCGATACAGATCAGTGGGAAAGAACTCTCTTACAACAATTTCCTTGATCTTCATGCTGCATGGAATGCAGTTCTGGATTTCGATGTTCCTGCTGCAGTAATTATAAAGCATCAAAATCCTTGTGGAGCAGCCGTTGCAGATAAACTTGCCGATGCATACCGTTATGCTCTTGAATGTGACCCAATCTCCGCTTATGGGGGTATTGTCGCGTTAAATAGTACGGTTGATTTTGAAGTTGCACAAATGCTGCACAAAACAAAATTCATCGAAGTTATAGCTGCGCCGGATTATACTTCGGATGCGATCGAATTAATGATTCAAAAGAAGAATAGAAGAATAATGAAAGCTCCTCTTCGACAATCTCAACGGGCGGATGTGGAAGCACATATATTTAATGGAAGTGCTTTCGTACAAGAAACAGACCAGTTTATGGATGATTCAAATCATTTTACCGTAGTTACAGACACCAAGCCTTCCAAAGATGAAATGGAAGATTTGTTATTTGCATGGCGAATCTGCAAGTTTGTGAAATCAAACGCTATAGTCTTTGCAAAAAATAAAGCGACCGTTGGCATTGGAGCGGGTCAGGTCAGTCGCATTGATTCTGTGAAAATTGCTGCCATGAAAGCACAAGATCGTGCTCAAAATGCAGTCATGGCGTCAGATGCTTTTTTCCCATTTAGAGACGGCATCGATGAAGCTAAAAAAGCGGGTATTAAAGCTGTAATTCAACCTGGTGGCTCAAAGCGGGATAATGATGCAATACAAGCATGCAATGAATTCGAAATCAGTATGATTTTTACTGGTTGTCGTCATTTCAGACACTAAGGTTGCGAATGTGAAAGTACTTATTATTGGATCAGGAGGCCGAGAACACGCTATCGCCTGGAAAATATCCAAATCAGATCGAGTAAAAAAAATATATGCAGCTCCAGGAAATCCTGGAATTGGTGAAATTGGTGAGTGTTTTGAGATCAATACCAATGATATTAAAAGTCTGTTCAAACTCGCGAAGCATCTATGTGTCGATCTCGTAGTAGTCGGTCCTGAGCAGCCTCTTGCTGAAGGTATCAGCGATCTTTTCCGAAAAGAAGGGATTCCTATTTTCGGACCAGGAAAAATCGCTGCGCAGCTGGAATCAAGCAAAGTGTTTTCGAAATCATTCATGGCTCAGTGTAACGTTCCAACAGCTCCTTTTGATATATGCTCCACACTAAAAGAAGCCATTAGTGCTATAGAAAAAAGAAACGGGCGATGCGCAGTAAAAGCTGACGGATTAGCTGCCGGTAAAGGCGTCTTTGTCTGCAAATCTCTACTCGATGCCAAACATGCAGTTAATTCGATAATGATCGACAGAAAATTTGGAAATTCCGGAAATACGGTTGTAGTCGAAGATTTATTGCAAGGTGAAGAAGCTTCAATATTGGCTGTTTCGGATGGCGAATATATACATTTACTAGAGCCCACTCAGGATCATAAGGCTATTTTTGACGGCGATGCCGGACCGAACACCGGGGGTATGGGCGCTTATTCTCCAGTTCCTCTTATAAACAATGCTAAGCTAGCAAAGATCAAGCAATTAATCGTAAATCCTGTAATTCAAGGAATGCAAGCTATGGGACATCCCTTTATTGGGCTGCTCTACGCAGGAATTATGATGGTCAATGACGAACCTCAGGTATTGGAATTCAATGTCCGGTTTGGAGATCCCGAAACACAACCGATTATGCTTCGTCTGGAAACTGATCTCGTTGATATCATCGAGAAAGCAATTACTAAAAAACTGAAAGATTTGCCGTCAATAGAATGGTCTGAAAAAGCTTCTCTCTGCGTTGTTTTAGCGTCAGAAGGCTATCCAGGATCATATAAAACAGGGGAGATAATAACTGGTCTGACATCTGTCGACACCAGTGACGACTTAATGGTTTTTCATGCTGGCACCAAAATCAAAAATAAGAGTATCATAACAGCAGGTGGAAGAGTTCTTGGTGTTACTGGTCGGGGTACTACTATTTCCGAAGCGCGAAACACAGTCTACACAGCTATATCCCAAATTTCTTTTAACGGCTGTCACTATAGAAAGGACATCGGATGGAGAGCGATAGCAAAATGAGTCTACTCAATGAGACACCCAGGATTCTTATTGTTGTGGGTAGTGAAACCGATCATGACGTTATATCGGGAGCTACTGACACTTTAGAATCCTTTTCTGTTGCTTACAGATTGACCATCAGTTCAGCGCATAGAACACCTGATCGAACAATTCAAATCGCTCGAAATGCGGAAAAAGATGGATTCAAAGTGATCATTGCAGCTGCGGGTTGGTCGGCTGGTCTTCCAGGAGCTATCGCAGCGGAAACTATTCTCCCAGTGATTGGCATCCCCGTTCCATCCTCAGTGCTATTGGGTATGGATGCAATGTTATCAATGGTTCAGATGCCACCAGGTGTTCCTGTGGCAACAATGGCAGTAGGAAAAGGGGGAGCAAAAAATGCTGCTCTGCTTGCACTCCAAATTCTCGCCATTGAATTTACAGAATTAAAAACACGTTTACTGGAATATAAAAAAACACTCGCCCAAAAAGTCATTAAAACATCTGAAAAGCTTGAGTATAATTATAGTCCGGGAAAACAGGTTCCAAAATCATAATACTCTAGTTTCCCGGTATATTTTCTGGCACTTGTTCGGAAGAATCAGTCATGTCATGAGGTCTTCTTTTGTGCTGTCGCATAAATTCTCTGATTTTTCGAGGAAATTCATCTTCAAAGATTAGATATTTCGCTTGTTGAACTGGTGTCAGCAATTTAAGAATTTCTTTTATCATTGCATCGGTTTCATGATGGTGTCTTTCTCTCATCTCAAAGTATTTCGATATCTCTTGGTTGATCTCTGACGTTTTATTATCTTTTACAGATAGATTTCGCAGATTCTCTAAACACTTTCGGATTTCGTTTTCGTGTTCCATGCGTTGTTTTTCTAACTCTCGTACCTTAGGGAAAAATCTCTCCGCCAACTCACTGTTGATATTTAATTCTTCTGTGAGTCGCCATATTTTGAGGGTTTCCATCATTTCATGAGCTTTCTGTGGTTCATCACGTTCACGGTTACGTCTTCCTTTGAACGGCTCCTGCGAATAACTATCTGTACTGATTAAAATTAATATTCCACATATTGTTATCCCCAGAATCGATTGATAGACTTTCATTATGTTAAATACCTCCTCAATGCTTCCCAGTCCTTCTCATCGAAATCCTGAAAAAAATTAAGTGTTTCCGTGCGGTAGATCCAATTACTTCCATAACCGGTCTCACTGGCATCAACAGCATCATACATAGAATTTGTGATCTCATCTATCAAAGCTGCTTCTATGATTGATTCGTCAATTTCATCAATATCGGAATATTCAAACACAACATCATCCAAAAGTTTTGGATCCACACTTGCTATTTTATCTTCAAAACCTATGTTAGCCGTTCGATGTGTATCTTGGCGAACAAAATAAAAATATCCTGTTGCTGACAGAGCAACCAAGAGTGTCGCGATTGCAGCAATTCTAACCGGCAGAAACGATAAAGAAAATACTGAAGACTCCGTGGACTTTTCATTTATCTTTTTCATTACATGATGTTTTAATTTATCCATCTGCGAATGTTCTAAACCATCGTTTGAAACTGATGAACTCCATACTTTTTTTTCAATCATCGTTAATTCTTCAAGTGCTTTCCGGCATTCGACACAGTGATCGGCATGAGAAATAACTTCTTCGGATAAATCTTGAAAAGACTCCCCAAACCTACCCTTTGAGAAATATCTTTTGATAAAACTGCATTTTCTTTTCATGATATTTCTCCATTTATCTGTGATTGTATGTTTTGAATTGCATGGAAATAGTTAGCTTTTACAGCCCCAACTGACCGTTTCATTATTGCAGCAATATCCTTGAAGGACATTTCATCATTGACTCTCAGCAGAAGAATAGCTTTTTGTTTGGGTGGCAAATTCTTGATAGACCGATTTAAATAATCCTTCTGTTCGGCTTGAATAACTGAATCCAAAGGGTTTTCAGCATTATTGTTGACCTTGTCTTCAATCTCATCGATAACATGCTGTTTTACTATTTTCTGCTTCTTAATAGCTTTCAAAGACTGATTTACTGCTATCCGGTACAACCATGTTTTAAATTGACTCTTTCCTCTGAAAGCTTTCAGCGATTTATAAGCCTTTATAAAGACTTCTTGAGTTACATCTTCAGCTTCCATCTCATTACCTAACATTCTCAGTGCAAGTCTATAAACATAGCTCATATAACTGTCCATTAATTTAGAAAACGATCTTTGATCTCCATTTTTTGCCTTTTCAACTAGTTCCTGCTCGTTCAAAAATGACTCCAACGGTATAATTCGGTGTCTAATCAATTAGACACTCTGAAAGGAAAAAAAGTTTAATTCACTTGTTTTTTTTTATTAGCCAGATACTGACACTCAGTTAAAAACGATATGTTAACCCTGCCTGAAATCCATCGAATTCCGGAACTATTCTACATTGTCCCCCACTACAGATTAATCCAGGAGGTAATTCGCCATAAAACAATGTCACGGATAAAGCGGAAATTGGTGTGATGATGATTTCACCTGCAAACCATTCTTCGTCTTGGTTAGGATACTGATTTTCCTTAATTTCATGTCTATTATAATGCA
>JAFGJC010000255.1 GCA_016929305.1 candidate division CSSED10-310 bacterium
AAAGGAGAATCATACATAACTGAAAACGCTTCATGATTTACCTCCATCAACAGAAAAAATGTTCCAATCAATTTTAACATAGTCAGAAGATAGAACCCAGTAGAAATATTTTCGACGGTTTCTTGAAGCATAACATTGCAGGTGCTAACATCCTCCCCCTCAGGTGTCGACTCTCAGAGGGAGTTATATGGCGTTGCTGAAAGATTTCATTGAGGTGTTTCGTTGCCGGGCTTTAATTCAAGCCTTGGTCGTCAGGGAACTAAAAGCAAGATATAGAGGTTCTATTCTTGGATTTCTCTGGTCTCTCCTAAATCCGTTTCTTCTGATGCTTGTGTATTGGCTCGTGTTCTCCGTTTATCTCAGATACGATAATCTTGAGAATTACCATGTGTTCCTGTTCTGCGGCTTACTACCTTGGATATGGTTTTCTTCTTCCCTGCTGGAAGGGTGCAACTCAATTATTGCAGGAGCCAGTCTTGTAAAAAAAGTTCTCTTTCCAGCAGAAATACTGCCAATTGTAGTTGTCCTTTCAAATTTGATACATTTTTTTCTCGCTTTACCCATTTTAATTGTGTTTCTTATCGTCACTGGAATAAACAGCGGTTTCAATATTCTCGGTTTTCCTATTATTGTATTTGTGCAATTACTCTTTACATTGGGACTGGTTCTTTTAATATCTGCAGTATCAGTCCATTTAAGAGACATTCAACAGATTTTAGCTAATGTGGTTACGCTTTGGTTCTTCTTGACACCGATAATATATCCAGCGTCATCTCTCCCGCCCAAAGCAAAGGACTATATGTTTTTTATGGTTTTAAATCCAATGTGGCATATTATGGAAGGATACCATCATGTTTTTCTAAAATCGATGGTTTTTAAGGATGGTAACCCATTGTTGGCGAGTGGATTTCCCTGGTATGGCTTACTGGGTGTGACCGTTTTTTCAATTTTCCTGATCGTTATCAGTTATCACGTGTTCAGCCGATTCAAGTCGTCATTTTCGGAGGAGATTTGATGGTTAAACCTGCCATTTGTGTTGAGGACGTTTCAAAAGCGTTTAAAAAACATCATCGGCGAAAGCACTTTCTGACGATGAAGAGTACACTGGTCAAGGATATCTGGGCACGGAATAGAACCAGTGATGATCTGTTCTGGGCGTTGAAGAATATAAACATTGATGTAAAGCAAGGTGAAACCGTTGGATTGATTGGATCCAATGGATCAGGTAAATCAACTCTGTTAAAAATTTTTGCGGGTATCCTCAAACCGACTTCAGGTCATGTGCACATTAATGGAAGGCTTTCAGCTTTAATTGAACTTGGTGCCGGGTTTCATCCCGAGATATCCGGCAGAGAAAACGTTTTCATCAATGGTATAATGCTCGGTTTATCTAAAAGTGAGATCCATCGTAAGTTTAAAGAAATTGTGGATTTTGCTGAATTATGGGATTTTATCGACAATCCAGTCAGAACCTATTCTTCAGGTATGTTCATGAGACTTGGATTTTCAGTTGCAGTTCATGTTAATCCCGAGATTCTACTGATAGACGAGGTGTTGGCCGTTGGTGATCAGTCATTTGTTCATAAATGTCTTGAGCGTATCTTCGATTTCAAGCGCCGAAAAAAAACAATAGTTGTTGTATCTCATGATCTTTCCTCGATAGAAAAACTCTGCAGTCGTGTTATGTGGTTATCCGGGGGAAATCAAAAACAACTCGGACCATCTCGTGAAGTTATCGGTTCATATCTCATGGCGGTTTCAAAAAAGGAAGAGGATCGGTATGCTTCACAGCACCAAAAGATTGTGGAATCAATAGATTCACTAAGCGCGTCAGAGGATGGTGAATCCCCACCGAATGGATTGTCGGTGGAGTCCGGTTTACTCGGAAATATGGAAAAACCTCGAAGATGGGGGACCGGGGAGGTGGAAATTTCCAAGGTGCTTATCCTGGATTCGAAAAATGAACAACGATATGTGTTCCAGACCGGAGAGCCGGTTTCAATACGTATTGAATACTCCGCAAAACAAAAAATAGAGAATCCCGTTTTCGGAATTGGTTTTAATCTATTGGATGGCACCTGGTGTTTTGGAACCAATACACACCTGGAAAATATTCGAATCAGGTCGGTTGAGGGAACTGGATGGGTTCAAATCGTTTTCCCAAGTTTGCCGCTCCTAGAAAATACTTATTTAATGAGTGTTGCTGTTCATGCTGCTGATGAAAAACCATATGATTATCATAATAAGATGTATACCGTCGCATTTCGTTCCACAATCAGAGATGGTGGTATCTTCCGACCGGATCATGAGTGGCTTTTTTCAGGAAATGTTTCTATTATTAATGCAGATGAATCATCATAATGAAATGAACGATCCTAAAAATCTGGCGGATAAAATTCGAGCAAAAATCCGTGAACTACACAAAACCGAACCCGGGAAAATCCTTGATTTATCCTCACCTGTACCCCCTACAAAGAAAGAATTGAATCCCGATACGGATCCAGAGGCGTTTTCCAAAGTCAGACTCAAATATGAGCAACAGCTGAAAAAGATTAACTCCGATTTTAAAACAGATATCACGTTTTCGGATGACGATGACCTCATAGCATCTTTGACACAGCTTAACGAAATGGCTCAGAGTCCATTAAAAATACCGTCCTCAAAAAGATTTCTGGGAATTTTGCGAAAGTTTGTACAGCGAATTGTCAGATTCGGTTTTTCAGGTCATTTTACGAGACAGGAAGAATTGATCTCTTTCATCATTCAGGCAGTAAACCAGCTCAATCATAAAATACGTTTGTTCGCATCTGAACAATGCAGGTTTAATTCAAATTTAGCGGAGTATGCTCTTTCAATTGTACCCGTCATGGATGAGAAAACACGCTATGCTTACGATACTATGAACGAAATTTTAAAAGAGAATATGATGCTCATGGTTAAACGAATGGATAATTTATTTGAAGGCTTGGATAGAAGGCAGACGGAAGTTATAACCTGGCTGGAAAACACGAGCAAAGATTTTCAAAATGTAATGAATCAGTTTGAAATCTTGAAAAAAGAAACAACCCGGTCCTTACTGCTGCAACATCAAAAACTTGAGAAGGCAAACCTGGGAGCAGCTGCGAGATTCGATATGGATAAGCAATTTTCCGATACTGACGAGGATATTATCGGCGAATACGCGTATTATCAATTTGAGCAGGAACATCGAGGTTCGGAAGATACGATCAGAAAAAACCAGAAACGCTATCTCAAGATTTTTAGAAATCATTCACCTGTCCTGGATATTGGTTGTGGCAGAGGTGAGATGCTGGAATTATTGAAAGCGGAAGGCATTCCAGCAAAAGGGATAGACAGTAATCACGATATGATAGGAATTTGTCTTCAGAAAGCACTCGATGCCGAAAGGAATGATGCTTTAGTTTTCCTGAAAGATACGAAGAAGGAAACATGGGGCGCTATTTTCTCTGCACAGGTTATAGAACATCTGCCCAGAAGAGTGGTTCAGAAATACTTTGAACTGGCATTCGATGCATTGAAACCGGGAGGGTTACTTTGTATTGAAACGGTGAACACAGCATCCCCGTTTGCATTGATGAACCACTATTATAGAGACCCGACCCATCAACCTCCTGTGCATCCTGACACATATAAATTTCTTGCCGAAACGGTGGGATTCATAGAGGTTGATATCGAATATCTATCGTCGCCGGAAGGTATTGTTGAGCTTTCTTCATACAATGATCACTCATCAGACTCAGCGGAAAAAAAATTCAATCAATTGGTGGATGCAATTACTCAAATTCAAACATTTTTATATGCTCCAAGTGATATTATGATGATTGCCCACAAGCCTTCTGATACAGAATCATGAAAAAAAAAGTTCCGTTACGTTATCATCATATCGAACCTTCCGTCATTCCAATAGACCGGCCACCAAGGATTATTATCTGTGCTGTGCAAATACCGTTTGTAAAAGGAGGTGCAGAAAAACATATCGATTCGCTTTACCAGGAGTTGCTGCGTCGAAATTTTGATGTTGATGTTGTGCGAATTCCATTTAAATGGTATCCGCCCCGGCAAATTCTTAATGATGCGCTCGCATGGCGTTTCATCGATTTAACCCAAAGCAATGGATTACCCGTAGATCTAGTCATCACAACCCGTTTCCCGTCCTATTGTCTTCGGCATCCCCGAAAAATTGCCTGGGTATTGCATCAGCATCGTCAAGTATATGATCTTCTCAATACAGAATATTCAGATTTCCATGACACAACAGATGATGATCATGTACGGGGTTTGATTTATGAACTCGATAGAAGGTCATTAAATGAATGCAGGAAGGTATTTGGCAACTCACAAAATGTATCTCAGCGCATGAAAAAATTTTTGGGAATAGAGAGTGAACCTCTTTACCATCCTCCGCCGCTTCTGGGAAAATATCGATGTGAAGAGTATGGTTCTTTTTTATTGGTTGTCGGAAGACTTGAAGCGAATAAACGCGTTGATCTGGTTGTGAAAGCACTGGCAGAAACAAAGAATCCAATTCATTTGAAAATTGCCGGTCAAGGTCCCCAAATGTCACAATTAAAAACTCTTGCTCAGGATTTGTCAGTGTCGGAAAGGATTGAATTCTTAGGATATGTTCCAGATGAAGCGCTTTTAGATTTGTATGCACACTGTGGTGCCGTCGTGTATGTTCCTCTTGATGAGGATTATGGTTATATAACTCTTGAGGCATTTCATAGTGGTAAAACGGTTATAACTACACAGGATGCCGGAGGTGTTCTTGAATTTGTGTCCGACGGGGAGTCGGGGATTGTATCAGAAGCAAATCCATCTTCTCTCTCTCATGCTATGGATCGATGGTTTTCGCTTTCTGATCAAGGTCGATCTCTCGCTGAAAAGGGATATTCAAACATTAAATCGATTACATGGGATTATGTTATTGATCGTCTAACCGAACAATTAAGGAAATCGCGATCGATCAGTCGGAGCGGTACTGTATGAGGATAGCATTACTGGCGCCGAGTCCAGTGCCCTTTACACGTGGCGGTGTGGAAAATCTGATTTCCGGACTGCATTATGCGATTAACACGTATACTTCCCATGCAGCGGAAATTATAAAAATACCAATTCGCGAGGACAACTTCTGGACTCTGATTCAGGCATACTGGAAATTTTCAAGAATTCAACTCAATCATTTCGATGTCGTCATAAGTTTTAAGTATCCTGCATGGATGAGCAAGCATCATCACCATATTTTATATATGTGTCACCGGTTACGTGGTCTGTATGACACCTATACGGATACACCAGTACACGGTATGCGAAAGTCGCCGTTTCGTTTCCCTGGTCCTTTGATAAGAAAAATCATACACTTTCTTGATTCACAAGCCATCAATCCAAAACGAATCTCCAGAACATTTGCCATTTCTCAAACCGTTGCTTCAAGATTAGAATATTTTCATTCTGAATTACCGCCAACGGTTGTTTATCCTCCACCGGTCATGAAGCATTTCGAAAAAGGACACGGTAAACATTTCTTTACCGTGAGTCGATTGGACGGTCCAAAACGAATCGATCTAATCCTTCGTGCATATCGTAGCGTCAATACCGCAATACCGCTCCTGGTTGCAGGTACAGGTCCATTGTTCTGTCAACTGGAGTATCTTGCTTCTGAAGATTCCCGCGTAAGTTTACTGGGTGATGTTTCGGATGAAGAACTCAAGCGTCTTTATGCTGAATCAATAGGCGTAATTTATATTCCCAACCAAGAAGATTATGGGTATGTAGCTATTGAAGCCATGAAGAGTGGAAAACCGGTAATCACTATGATGGATTCGGGTGGCCCGTTGGAATTTGTGCGGGATGGCGAAACAGGTTGCATCGCTGCACCCAATGAACAATCGCTTGCTGAGAAAATCCAATTCCTTGCCGACAACCCGGAAAAAGCGTTTCAAATGGGCGAACTTGCACTCACACAAGTCAATCATGTGTCATGGACCAATACGATCGAGTCCTTGCTTGGTATTTTTAAAAAATGGCCTGACAGTAGCGAGGAGTCTGATCATCGCCGAAAACGTATCCTTGTTTTGGTGCCTTATCCTGTATATCCTCCGAGAAGTGGTGGACAACGGAGAATAGCGGCTCTATATAAAGAATTATCTGCTATTTACGATGTATGGCTCCTTACCGTGGGCCGGTATGACCAAACATGGCAAACAATAGAGATTGCTCCATATTTTCATGAAGTTCGAATACCGATAAGTTCTACGCATGCCAAAAATCAATGGATGACAGAGGAGAAAACCGGAGTTGCCATATCCGATGTTCTTCTTCCGGATTGTTTGCCATCAACCCCTAATTTTCTTAGAACACTTAGATATTTTGAATCGTTTGCCGACGTAATCATTACTTCACAACCGTACCTGCATCCATTCTTAAAAAGGATTTTTGGTAAAAAATTGATCATTCACGAATCTCAGAATGTAGAGACTATTCTGAAAGCGCCATCGCTTTCAACAACAAAAACTGGCAGACAACTACTCGCTTTGGTGCGAAAGACCGAAAAATTTGCTCTGCATAAAGCTGATAAAATCTTTGCGATATCCAATGAGGAAATTGAAGCATTGAGTAAAACCTATAAGGTTCGGCAATCGAAATTTATTAAGGTTCCAAACGGTATTGATACTCAAGAGGTCATGATCGCTTCACATCAGAATCGTTTGACTGCAAGGTCACGATTTAAAGTGGAAAATTTCGATGTGGTTCTGTTTATTGGCGCATGGCATCCACCCAATTTGGAAGCTTACATGTTTATCATCGACAATCTTACTCATGCTTTACCCAATTGCAAATTTCTAGTGATGGGAAGCGTAAAACAGCAATATGAAGTGCGCTCTGGAAAAACAAATCTTCCTTCAAACCTAATGTCTTTGGGTGAAGTTGATGAACAAACAAGACTCGATGCTCTCGCCGCATCTGATCTTGCGATAAATCCAATGTTCACGGGTGCTGGAACAAATTTGAAAGTACTGGAGTATTTTGCTGCTGGACTGTGTGTTGTATCCACATCTCTCGGTGTCCGTGGAATCAATGCAAAATCTGATGTCCATTACGTTTCTGCGGAAAAAAAGGATTTTGCGGAAAAAATAAGCCTGACACTGAAAAATCCTGATTTAAAAAATAAGATCGGAGCATCCGCAAGGCATCTTGCTGAACAATATTATGATTGGAAAATCATTTCAAAAAATACGATCCGTGAAATCGAGAAGTTATTACCAGTAAAGGGACCAATGAGAATAACTGCGGATATGGATACTCCTTTTGTGTATGGATGGTATCCAACGGAATACTGGAAAACAGGTGAAGGGAATAATCGTCTTGCCGTTCGCTGGTCATATCCAGAAGCGCATATGTTATTGGCTGATCTTCATCAGCCTTTCAAAATCATATTGACGATTTTACCTGGTTTGGATGATCACCCTGTGTTGGTTAAGGTTGAGGATAAAATTGTATTCGATGCAGCAATAAAAAAGAAATGGCAAACACTTGTTGTCAGATTAGAAAGCATACCCGGTTGTGATCTCCGTAAAATCACTATTATCTCGCGACCTTGGCAGCCTTCCGATGGGGGATTGAGTGATAATCGCGTTTTAGGAGTAGCCCTGTCATGTGTCCAATTGGAAAAAGATGATAATGTCAAATAAACGGATTGCAATTTTCTCACCGGTCAGTCCAATCCGAAGCGGAATATCGGATTATACTGAAAAACTTCTGGATCTATTAAAACAACATTATGCCATTGATCTGTTTGTAGATGGATATCAACCCAATCTCCGGATTGTAAATCAGGAAATAGCAATATTTAACCGTCGAGATTTTGAATGGCGGCAAAGATTAAACGATTATTATTCGATAATTTATCAACTTGGTAATCATGTTTCCAACACTTATATGTATCCGGTTCTTTTTCGCCATCCTGGTATTGTTGTCCTGCATGACGCC
>JAFGJC010000256.1 GCA_016929305.1 candidate division CSSED10-310 bacterium
AAGATGTTTTTCCTGCCCGGCTTATTCTGAATAATGCTTCGAAATACGTACTTTGAACTCGGCAATCCCGCAAGAATATCTTTTGCCAATTTGGTAAAAAAGGATAGTCATTCTCAGTTAACACGATATTATCGTAGGGTATTGTCGTTTTTTTCCAGCACTTCTGATAGAAATACTCAGACAGACGGTCAATTGTCACAAAATAGCTCTTTATTTGTTCCGGGCGCATCTCGTGCAAACAATCAATAGCAAGAAATAAATCCGTAATGCTATCAGGAAGAAGTGACAACTGATCAGGCATGAGAAAAGCTATTTGTGACTCTGTGAATTCATCTGCAACATCGTCAAAATCATGGAAAGATCGATACCGAAATATCCTTCTATCGGGAAACTGCCCGGTCAGATATCTTTCGGCAATATATAAGGCTGGCGGGATATCAACCATGATATAACGAACCTGGGGAAGCATGCGAAGAAACACATAAGCAGTGCGTCCATAACCACCTCCCAACTCAATAATACTCTTTAAATTTCTAATATTTAATAAACCCTGTGAGATGGAATGGAATTCCAAGATTGAATTAGCCAAATCCTGAGATATGTTCCTTTTGTTTAGCTGGACCGAAGGTGGATTGCCCTCACATGGTTCTTCAAACTGTGCAAGAAGGTCGACACCGACCGTTCTTTCTGTGTAATTCCATAGGAGAAATGTCATCAGATTAAAGAATTCTGATTGTTCCTTCGTCATGAAAGAATGCGCTGCAGACACGCGTGCCATTTTTTTTGCATTGATTACAGCCTCTTTGGGAAGAGTATTCATTAGAAAGACTGCCTGAGGGTCTTCGTATCCTACTAGCCATGTAAAATAATTCATGGCAACGGTCTGTTTGAAATTGTCATATTTCGAATTCAGCAACTGAGCTACATTCTTTCTGCAAAGGATCGACCAGTATGTTGATGTCATAGTTGATTCATGATTTTCGATAAAAGTTGTCAACATGGTCCTCAATCGAACATCTATTCTGGGATCCAGCAAGTAGACATTCCAGTCTTCCAGATTATCAACAGGGTCAATTGAAGCGGTGGATTGCCCGCTCATCTGGTAATAAAAAGTACGGAGTTTTGCATATAAACCTTGAGGAAGAAAAGACCGAATAAATTTAGATAATGTTGACTTTATGTGCATAGATCGTAAGATTTACACCTCTCCCAACATAAGAATCATCTATTATGTCCTTCGCATGATGCCAAAGATACGCTTTATCAGCCGATGAAATCGGTTTTCCCATATTCCCATAAGATCATCATTGGACCGTTGATGCCCTTTTAGTTCATTGATAATACTGTTCAATCGTGCCACTTCAACGGTTTCAAGTAATGAGATGAGTGATGAGCCTGGGCAGAAACAGTCTTGTATAAAGACATCTGCGGAAGACCCTTTAACATATAGGATGCTGATACCGTTGTGTATCGGCAAAGTAAAAATCTCAAGAGACAAATTTTTTTTGATAAAATCTTCAGCTGCCGTCAGCACCCCATTGCATTGCCCTCCCTCCTGTCGCGCATTGGCAAAAGGGTAATTGATCATGCCTGGCTCAAGACTGGAAGACCAATGCGACATGCCTTTGTGTTGAAAACTATGAATTCCTCCAACAGGCATATTAGTTGGATCATAATACATATCCCGTCTCGCATATGGCCATCCAGTTGCTCTCAAAAAAATCAGTGGAAACGTCGTCTTCTGGCGGTTTACGAAACGCTCTATATCTAACAGATCACCGTAAACCGTTTGATAATTGAGATCGCCCTCCAGCATGACTGCATCTAAAGGTGTGCTAATTAATGGCATAGCTTCGCGGCTAGTGGTTGCAAACAATTTGATGTTTTTTGAGTGATCGACAATCTTTTGTAAAGAAGATAAAATTACCGGTTCAATGATAATAAGAGTGCCATTGTGATCATTACAATATTTTGCAAGAAGTCGTGTATGATCACCACGGTAAGATCCTATCTCCAATAAATGGCGTGCCTGAACGTGTCGAAGTAAAGGCTGAACGATATCAATCCAGAAAATAGAAAAGCCTGAGTTCTTATCTATTTTTTTTAGAAAAAGTATTTCTTCTTCAGAGCGTGAATGGAATGCCGGTGAAAGATAAGACACAGTCATCTTTCTCCTTTAAGGAATTTCTGACGAAAGTTATATTCTCCGGATTCAATGAATTGCTGGAGCGACGATAGGATCTGTTCGTGTCTACACTCTGAAAAACCTTCTTCAAACCTCTTGTAGCTTATCGACTTGTATTGCTGATAATATCCGCCTATGTCCCGGATAAAGTCATCATAATCTACAAACAGCCAGTTGTTCACATTGTAGAGGAAAGCCATAAAATAATATTCATATACCTCGTCAGGGTTTATAGCTATCTTTTGTGAGGGAAGATTCAAAAGGATATCTTTGTATTCCTCAACAGTCCGCGGATGAATATTGAAGTTATACCGTATCCTGGGATTGCACTGCGATGCGTTGACAACGGGAATTCCCAGGGCGGCATACTCCAAACCGATGGTGCCGTAAACGGACAACCCAAAATCGATACCTTCCTCTTTCAACTGCAGGTGAGATGTCTCAAAGGGAATCATGGAAAATTTCGGGTATTTGCGGATGAACTCCTCAATGATCGGAATGTTGCCAGGCAGAAAATCGGGGTGTGTCTTGATGTACCATTCGTAGTCGGTCTGCTCCGATATTTCCCCAAGAAAATAAAGCCATTCATAGAAATCCGGGAACAGGTTAA
>JAFGJC010000257.1 GCA_016929305.1 candidate division CSSED10-310 bacterium
CAAAAGGTCGCTGTAAAAGACATCGCGGACGAGGAAGGACAAGTAGTAGTAGAGACAAGCGCAAAATTCGGTGGAATTGCGAATTACATGCATGTCGATATGTCGAAGGCGGATATCGTTTGCTCCGGCAGGAACTCAACCCCCGTCACGCTACTCAATCCGCCGCGCTTTAAACGCTCAAAGCCCAAACAGAATCATTCCGAATGGGAACGTTTTAGACTGCAAGTAATCGAAATTCTATTGGTCAATCACATAACCTGGAGATGTGAACCATGAAAAAGCTACAAATCGGATTATTTAGCCTTCTGAGTGTGGCGCTTCTGGTGCAGTTTTGCAGCCTCGTGCCGCTCACCGGAAGGCGTCAGCTCTCCCTCGTGTCGGATGTCGAGATGCTTTCTATGAGTTTTGTCCAGTATGACCAGTTCATGAAAGAAAATAACCTGAGCACGAACTCGGCGGAGACAAAGTTGGTGAAAAGAGTCGGAAATCGCGTCCAAAGCGCAGTGACTGGCTATTTCGCTCAAAATAATTTGTCTCAGGAACTCGATGGGTTTGCGTGGGAATTCAATCTCATCGAAAGCGAGCAAGTGAACGCCTGGTGCATGCCGGGTGGAAAAGTGGCGGTCTATTCCGGAATCCTTCCGGTCACACGGGACGAAACCGGACTGGCTGTCGTGCTGGGGCACGAGATCGCTCACGCCGTTGCAAAACACAGCAACGAGAGGATGAGTCAGGCGCTGCTCGCCCAATTGGGTGGACAGACGCTCTCGATGGCGCTCCAGCAGCAACCCCAGCAAGCCCAGCAGATTTGGATGACGGTTTTCGGCGTTGGCGTTCAGCTTGGGGCAATACTTCCATACAGCCGTCTTCAGGAGAGCGAGGCAGATCGTCTTGGATTAATTTTTATGGCAATGGCAGGATACGATCCCAACGAAGCCATCGGGTTCTGGCAGCGTATGTCGCAGAAAGCAGGAGACAAACCGCCAGAGTTCCTGAGCACACACCCCTCCGACGAAAATCGGATCAAGAAAATAAAATCAAATATTAAAGAGGCTATGACATATTACAAAAAGTAGCGGTGATAGGCAGTGCATCCATGTCTTTTCTGTGAATATGCGCATTCTTTTTGAGGTTGTCGGCGCGCAGCAACAATAAAGCATCACTGTCAATTCAAACTTTTTCGATTTAAATCCCTGGCTTGAAGGTCCGAGCCAACAACGAACTGCAATAGAGTTGCCAGCACGAATAGATTTCACGGTGAATTCAACGTTTAATCAAGTTTTATTTGGTCAATTAAAAATGACTGATGTATCCGGCATGTTGTCCCTCAAAGACAAAATGCTCCATTTGATGGAACTAAATATGAATCTACTCAATGGCTCTCTAATCGCTAACAGAACCTATTACAAACAAAAAGACACACCAGCTCATTCGTTCTTTGATTTAAAGATACGCCATTTAAGCATTAGCGAGGCTTTTCAGAATTTTCTGACGGTGCAAAAATTTGCGCCGATCGCAAAAAATATTCAGGGGAGTTTCAGCGGGAATGTTGAGTTTGTGACGGATTTGGATTCTATGTTAATCCCTGTTTTCCCGTCATTTAACAGCAGGGGCTCGTTAATGATTCAAAAGGCGTTAGTCGAAAATTTCAAGCCGCTTGAGGTTATGGCGGACATTTTGAAAATGGACAAATTTAAAAGATTATCCATTGAAAATATCGCGCCGTCTTATACCATTCGAGACGGGCGATTGAATTTGGCGCCTTTGAATTTTAACATCGAGAATACCGAGTTTTTAATTTCTGGTTCCAACGGTATTGACCTGTCTATGGATTATTTAATGAAGCTAAAAGTTCCTGCAAAAGAACTGAGTGACCAAAGCAATGCTGTAATCAACAACATTTTCCATAAAAAATTAGATCTGTTACAAGAGGATCAGGTTGTTCTCGATGTTACATTTCAAGGAACAATTGACAACCCGAATGTGAACGTATCAGGGAGAGATATTCTAACAGGCGCGACCGATAAATTGATCGATCTTGCTAAACAAGAAGTACTGAAACATAAATCAGTCCTCCCGGATACCCTAAGAACGGAAATGGACAAACAAAAAGCTCAATTGGAGCAGCAACGCAAGGAAGCTGAAGCAAAAGCCAAAAGCGAACAAGAACGGCTGAAAAAAGAGGCAGAGAATAAATTTAAGAGTTTGTTTGAAAGGAAATAGACAACGATCACCACTCTCGATAAAGATATTTTTTGCTGGATTCGGTTAACAAAGAATTTAGCAAGCAGTATCCTTATAATTTATCACGAGTTGCAGCGGCCACCATTTTCTCCATCAGGTGCAAATACGCTGTTGTATTTAGTGGGGATTCGGTGCTTCGCACCGAATCCGGGTCATTTTTATCTGCCGCACAAACAAATCAAACGATTTCGTTATCGTCCTAAAGGACTAGTTCCTTTTTCATCCCATTGGACGATTTACTTTATGGTTAGAATTTCCTAACTATACTTATCGGTGACTAGAGAAATTTCCGAGTTCGTGTGCAAACATACGATTATCACCAAGCCGATTTACAAGCTTTTGCCTGGGGAGATCGATAGATCTGATTCCCTGGCCAACCCGAGTTTGCTTTGTGGGCAAGGGAAGAGAAACAAATCTGATGATGATCACAATAGGAGAACACTATGCAGATAAATATTCATACCGACCACAATATCAATGGTCATCAGGATCTGTCCGTTGAGATCAGCGGAGTTGTGGAGCATGCTCTGAGTCGATTCAGAGATCACATTACGCGAGTGCAAGTGCACCTGAGCGATGTGAACGGCGACAAGAGAGGCCAGAATGATATGCGTTGCATGATGGAAGCCCGCATCCAGGGCCGCCATCCCATTGCAGTCACACACCGGGCAGCATCCTTAGACCAAGCCGTCGATGGCGCTGCGAACAAGTTGACACGATTGGTCAAGAACATCCTCGGACGGCAGCGCGATCAGGAGAATGACAGGACTGACCCACCCCGACCTGATGCTGAACCCGAGAAATAATAGTGACAGTGAGAAATTTCAGTTTAAAAATGATCAAGCAAATCATCGGAATTTCACTGGTGTCCCATTCTGCGACACCAGTGTATTTGGATAAATCCAAAAAACAAAAGACCAGCGCCACTGCATTTCATTACACGATCTCATGTACAGCAGCCCATTATAACCGGGCTCCTTTTTGGTACTCCATTGGAAGGTACTCAGCATCGCGCTTTTATCAGCTTTGAATCGGATGCCATTGGGGTCATCTCTGGCGAGAGTGCTCGATAGATTCAATATCCAACAAGAAGAAATTGGGCTCAAACGCCTGTCAATATTGATTAAAGAGAATCAAAGAGTCGCGCAAGAGATCTTGACAGGTTATATTAAACCGTCTTTGATTACAAAAGTTCAGGCCAAATGGCAGGACGACGTCACCAGAGTGGTTATAAAAAACTAGCATCGTGATGGTGGATTATTCTACAAAAAGAGGAGATTGTCAATGAAAGAGTTTATTGAATACGTGACGAAACAGTTGGTTGAACATCCCTCTCAAGTTCATGTTGACGAAATCATTGGCCAACACACAGTTATTTACGCACTGCGCGTTGGCGACGAAGACATGGGAAAAGTGATTGGCAAGAGAGGTCGAACAGCCGATTCTATTCGAACATTACTTACGGCTACTGCGGCAAGACAAGGCAAGCGATCGATATTGGAAATTGTGGAAACGAACCGCATGGGACAAAACTTGCAAAAAAATGAATGAGCACGCTGGTTCGAAAACCTCTTTTTTGTCTCAAGACAATAAATGATAACAGCAAGATACTGGAGGACACTCTTGTCAAAAAATAGTTTCCCCGGATTCGGTGCGAAGCACCGAATCCCCAATAAATACAATAGGATATTTTCACCAATC
>JAFGJC010000258.1 GCA_016929305.1 candidate division CSSED10-310 bacterium
AATCCTTGCACAGGCGGCTATTTTGAGCAATAATTACCCTGAAGTGTCTGCTTTTCCCAGTTTTGGTACCGAACGTCGAGGTGCTCCTGTACAGGCTTTTATTCGCATATCTAATTCCCCCATCTGGGCACGGTCCCATATTAAACAGGCGGATATCATGCTGGTATTGGATGAAACGGTTTTCGGTGGACCGGTGATATCACGGGTAAAAGATGACGGAACCGTGATAATCAACACATGGAAATGTCCCGCCGATATCCGCGCGGAATATCCCTTTGGAGATAAAAAAATAACGATAATAACTTCGGATTTAACGCAGATTGCATTTGATTTAGCACTCACAAATCGGGAAAATCATCCGATTGTGAACACAACTGTGTTGGGAGTTCTAACAAGGATCGATCTGAAAATATCAATGGAAGATCTGGGAAATGCAATAAAGGAACAATTTGGAGAAGGACCAAAAACGGAAATGAATATAAAAGGTGCAAAAATGGCTGCCGATTCTGCTGTAATCGGAGAGGTGGGATAAATTTGACTCCAAGAAATGAGCAATATGAACGGTGGATCGCTCAAAAGATCCTTGCTGCTCGCCAAACCACCACTATAGGTGAAGCGGGTAAAACCGGCACATGGCGCACAATCAGACCCGTTCTCATCCCTGAAAAATGCTTGGTAGTCAAATCTGGAAAACCCACATGTCACAAATGCTGGTTGTATTGTCCTGAAGCTACCGTTTCCCGTTCAATACCACCTGTATTCGATTACGACTACTGTAAAGGATGCGGTATCTGTGCGACGGAATGCCCCACGGAAGCCATTCAGATGGTTCCAGAAAAAGAAGCACCTTCATGTGCTGAAACTATCGCAAATGCAGGAGGAAACGCAGATGCCTGAAAAATTAGTAATAACTGGCAATTTTGCGGCCGCATATGCCTGTAAAAGTGCAAATGTCGACGTGGTGGCAGCTTATCCCATCACCCCCCAAAGCCCCGTGGTTGAAAAAATATCCGAATTTGTTGAATCTGGAGAAATGCCTGATACTCAGTTTATTTGTGTCGAATCGGAACATTCGGCTATGGCCGCTTGTGTTGGTGCAGCGGAAGCGGGTGCTAGGGTATTCACCGCTTCAAGCGCTAATGGCTTAGCATTGATGTTTGAATTATTATGCTGGTGTGCAGGGGCTCGCCTTCCTGCGGTTGTGTGTATTGCCAGTCGCGCATTAGGGGCTCCATGGACAGTGTGGACCGATCATCAGGATGCAATCTCAATGCGTGATACTGGGTTCATGCATCAATTTTGTGAAACAAATCAGGAAATTTATGATTCTGTGCTGATGGCATATCGAATCGCCGAAGATCCTCGGGTATTTTTACCCATGTTCGTCACTTATGATGGATATCTTCTATCCCATACAATGATGCCTGTCCAGATTGAGGATCCTGAAAAAGTCAGAGATTTTCTTCCTCCCCTTAAAACTCATGTTGATGTGGGTGAACTTGGGGAAACTCGCAGTGTGAGTGCGGTCATTCCTCCGGATATCACTGTCAGACCTGAAGGTAATACTCCCGGATATATGGAATACCGATACGCAATGCAGAAAGCTCATGAATACGCCATTGATGTCATCGAAGAAGTAAATCGCGAATTTAAGGTCAAATTTGGCCGATCATATGGGAACGGTATTTATACATCTTATAAAATTGAAGATGCAGATATTCTGATATTTGGAATTGGAAGTGTCGCCTCTCAAAGCAGAATGGCGGTTGATCAGTTGAGATCTGAAGGAATAAAAGCGGGTTTGATCAGTTTGAAACTGTTCCGACCTTTCCCTGTGAAACATCTGCGTGAAATATTTACCCGTGTCCCTTTAGTGGTGGTTTTCGATCGGGATGTGGCATATGGATACGAAGGAGTTTTGGCATATGAATTAAAAGCGGCGTTATATCCGTGTCAAAATAGACCGATCATTCGAAGTTATATCGTTGGATTGGGGGGAAGAAATATTCCCACAGATACTCTCACTAAAGCTGTAAAACGGGCGATAAAAGAAAAAGATGATTCTTCGGTGCAGTTGGATCCTCATACAGATTTCTTGGATCTGGATCTCGATCGCCTTGGGTTAAGCATTGAAGATATGCAGAAGGAGGCCCAATAAGTGGTGAAAATAAGCGAATATCCCGAAGAAGAATTCATCCTGCCGGGGACTCGACTCTGCGCCGGATGCGGACTTCAATTGGCATACCGATGGGCATTGAAGGCTTTTGGGCATGATACCATCGTCACTTTACCGGCATCATGTTCGGTGGTGGCGGGTGGGGTAGGTGGTTACTCTCCACTAAAAATTCCTGCTGTCTATGATTGTTTTGAAACCGGAGCTTCTACCGCTTCCGGATTGGCAGGAGCTTTAAAAGCCAAAGGACGTGAAAAAACAAAAACTGTTGTAGCATGGGTCGGTGATGGGGGAACCTACGATATCGGTTTGCAGGCACTAAGTGCTGCGGCTGAACGTGGAGATGATTTCGTCTATATCTGTGCCAATAATCAGGCATATATGAATACGGGTATACAGCGATCATCTGCTTCACCATACGGTGCCCGAACGACTACCACTCCAATTCTGGGCAAGAAAGAAATCAGTAAAAACATGTTAAAAATTATGGACGCCCACGGGTTGTCATATATGGCGACCGCTTCAGCCGCTTATCCGCAGGATCTTTTTGAAAAATGTCAAAAAGCTAAGGAAATGCAGGGTCAGGGGGTTAGATATATCGAAATTCTTTGCAGCTGTCCTCCTGGATGGGGATATGGAGTGGAAAATTCTGTGAAGATGGCTCGATTAGCGGTAGAAACAGGATACTGGCCTTTATGGGAACGAATTCATGGAAGAATTACCCTTTCCAAAGCCGGATCGAAGTTTATAGATCCGGAGAAACGGAAACCCATTACAGATTTTCTCACTCCGCAAGTCAGGTTCAAACATTTAAAACAGGACGCTATTTCTGTCTGGGAAAATTATATTGCCGGTGTTTGGAAAGAAATTCAAAAAGAACTTGACGAAACCAATCAATAATCAAATGAATACAATTCATTTTTCCTTTTTTCGCTCTTTATTTTTTTCCTTTTTGTTGAAAATTACCCTTTTCCTCGCTTTTTTAGACTTTATGAATGAAGAATGGAAAATGAGATGATCATTTATAAGGGTACCGTGCATCTTATACATAATTAGGATATTCTCCCTAATTCAAGTTCGGTGAAATTATCAATGGATACAGAAGCTATCATGAATGCTTTACTCGCTAGTTCAATGACGTTAATTATCGGATCCGTCGTAGCCCTCTTGGCCTCGGTTTTTCTGGGTGCGGTGTTTCTGAATTATGGTCTTCAAGCTGGTGATGGTCAGGAAGATGCAAGTTTTGGTGAACGATTGGGTTCTACCATAATTTTAATGCTGTTATCGGCAGTTATTCCCCCAATTGGAACACTAATTGCGATAAAAGTCCTGGGAAATCGACACGAAATGAATTTTGGTAAGAGTACGCTGGCGTATTTAGTGTGGAATTTCCTTACATCCATGATTATCGCCGTGATCGTAGTTGCTATTATATTTATTTCCCTTGGTGCTACGTTAATGGCGCTGATTGGATTTTAAATCTATTATTTTTTTTATTTCTTCTATTTTCTTGTTTAAACGATGACCTTATATTGGCAATGGATCATATTTTTAGTGAGAATCCTGTCCGCTATCAACAATAAGCTGATCAAACTTGATCACAATTTTTAAATCACTTGATTCATTCGTTTACGCATGTACAC
>JAFGJC010000259.1 GCA_016929305.1 candidate division CSSED10-310 bacterium
ATCCAAAGTCGTTTGCAATGTGCCGTTCGAATCGAAGATATAAACACGCCCGTCATCATTATTCCAACCGGGTGCGCCAACTGCGATATGATGAAGATTTCCGCTAGTATTTTTCAATGTAGCAATAGAACTGCCAGGTTGTTCATTAGGGACTCCATAATCAATAGAACTCAGATAATTTAGAGTTTTGTCATATATTCTCAATCGTCCGATACCGGGTTCTGAAACGATAATCACCGGCTCTTGATAATCTTGAAAATTATCCACCAAACACATTGCGGTTCCTAAAGCGCCATTAACATGATTTCCATAAGCCGAAGCCAGTACATGACGATTAAATACTGGGGGATCTTCGGGATCGTTGGGATTCATATCATCCCGCAGTTTTGCCTCAAGAAAGTCTTCATATCCATCACCATCGGTGTCTTTTGATAAGGGATCCGTATAATAAAGATACATTTCATCTCTGTCATTCAATCCATCAGAATCGCTGTCCCTAGTCTCTAATATTTCAGGATCATCCGGATTAATGATAATAAACGAATGAAATTGCTTGGACGATTTTATTGAGGGATTTTCTTTTGAAGAACTAAGTTTTATCGTGAAATTATAGATGTCTTCACCTGTTATTACGCCGAATTGTTCTGATACCATCTGGTTATAGATTTGCAATGAATAGGAATCAACGGTCGCACCACAAGAAGATGAACTTACTGTAAAGTATTCATCCATATAATCACTCAGTAATCCGTTTGTTTCATAGCCCAGGATACCCTGACCCTCATCCGTGCGCCACCAGACGTGATAGTAAATGTTTGATATGATTTGAATCGAATCCTCAGGGAAAAAACCCTGCGGATCGAAACGGAACATTATCCATGATGCGCAATTCCGTTCTCCGTTTTCTTCCGGAGGTTCATTCTTTATCTTTCCAATATCATAGCCCGTACCACATACTTCGCCGCTTGGATGACATAATCCACGCAAATAATACTGACCATTTATTTCAGTAGGAGTTTCCGATTTCATGGAGGTAGTAAATGTCGAGATCCCTATGCAAAAAATGATAAATCGTGTTAATTGAATCGTTATTATACATTTGCGAAATGGAACAATTATCATTTCTTTCTCCTGTGTTTTCCCATTGTTCTTGGCTTAAGGATACTGAAATTACATCCTATCTTCCAATTATTTCTCATTAAAATTTCGCATTTACAATTACTTTTTAGGTTTTGGATTGTTTTTTTAAAAGATTGGTTAACACTGAAAATTCTCTGATCTTCATCAATTTTGAAGCGACCAGAAACAGTAGAAGTGAGATTACCATGAGGATACCGGCTCTCAGCAGATAATTAACCTCAGTTAGAAAAGGTCGAAGCATGATGGCAGGTAAAATGCCGGATATCGTAGCTGGCACAGTGCGGATGAAAAATGATAAATAATCAGCGGAAACACCTTCGAAATAACGAGATAAGAGATACATCAGAACGGACATGTATAAACTAATGGCGAGTGTGCTGGCAAAAACGAGTCCATAAGTACCGAGATACATTCTTGATAATGAGTAGAATGGATATGCTGCAACAGCCACAGTGGTGCCCAGGATTGGAGGTATCCAGGTTTTGCCCATCGCATAGAATCCCCTGGCCACAATAGATTGACCAGCCCATGCCCACAAACCAATCGAAAAAAGACCGAGAGACACCCCGATTGCCACGTGTTGATCGACGCCAATCCGACTACCGTATATTATCCTGGCAATTTCCGGTCCAGCACACGTCAGGACAGCCTGCGCGGCAAAGGCCAGAAAAAGTACCTGTTTCAACGCGGATGTCAGTGTAGAATACGCATTTCGATAATCGCCTTGCGTAATGAGTCGCGTGAGTGTGGGATACGCCGCAACACCGGTTGCAAGGCCAAAAACACCCATAGGAACCTTCATAAGCGTTTTGGCATATTGCAGGGCGGAGATCACACCTGATTCAAGTAGTGATCCCTGCCGGCGCAGGAACCAATCATCGACAACAACGATGGACCAGCCGAGCATGATAGGCAAAGACCTGAAAAAATACGTTTTTACATCGGGGTGTTTTAGTGCAAAGGTTCCATGCCATCGGATTCCCGTTTTTATGCATCCGATTAGCGGCATCAGAAAGGGTCCAAGAAAACTTCCAGCTAAAACACCCCAGGCAAAACCATAAGCTCCAGCGTAAACACCGCCCATTAGCCCACCGGTAATAATGCATCCTGTGTAGATTAATGGAGCTATTGCAGGAAGAACATGCCGGTCACGAGCTTGAAGCGCGGCAGATAGTAATCCGCCAATTACATGGAATAATTGAGCTGGCAGAATGATGCGAGTCAAAGCAATCAGTTGTTTTGACTGCATCTTGTCGAAACCGGGTGCGATGAGATTTACCAGCCAGGGAACCGCAAACCATAACAGAATCAAGAAAGAGCCTAACAGGACAATGATTGCGTTGGCGATTATGCTAAAAGCTTCCCAACCTTTTTCCTCTTCATTCCGAGCCAGATATCCTCCGAAAATTGGAATAAATACAATAGCGAGCGCTCCGCCAGCTAGTAAGTAATTCAAAAAATCTGGCAGTACAAACGCCGTCCAGAATACGTCCGCCTCTTTACCGGCTCCGAGAATTCGTCCGATAACAGCTTCACGAATCAAACCAATAATCCGGGATAATAAAATTGACATTCCCCAGATAGCTGATGCGATTCCAATTTTACGCGACATTAATCCTGAACCTTTCTGGTTCGCGTTAGTTTATCAGGACATCTACGATTTATCACTCGTTTCCGTCATTCAGATTCTGATTACTGTGTTTGTTTTTTCGGGAATACGATTTTAAAGTTCTGTGCACTTTTGTCGGTCCCGGTATAAGTTTTCGGATTTTTTTCCAGAAAGGCGTCTTTTTTCCCGGGGATCGTTTTTTCATGTCTCAGTTCCTTTCCAGCATCATTCGTAAATAAATAAAGATTCATAAATATCTGTGTGATATAATTACTAATAAATTCGATGATTGAAAGCTCATTTAAATTTTTTGTTTAATTTATGACACAAATTCCGCAAACCATTGGAACCTATAAAATACTGGATATACTTGGCGGCGGTGGAATGGGAGTTGTATATCGTGCTGTTAATCCCGTTACCCATCAACATGTTGCCTTAAAGACCGTACAGCGAATAAAAGAAAAATATCTCAGCAATATGTATCGTGAAATTCGCATTCTAAGCGAGATACAGCATCCGGGAATAGTCAGGATTTTGGATTGGGGAGAAGAGGATTCACTGCCTTGGTATGCCATGGAACTCATCAAGGGGAAAAATCTGGGCAATTATGGCATTTCAAAAATGAGTCGACGGGATTTTCACACGGATTTGCGCGATGCCACATATTCTCAATTACCCTCACCGGATGAACAGCAACCTGTCGAAATGACAATGCAAGATATAAAGCAACAAATGTCTGTCTGTGAGAAAGAG
>JAFGJC010000260.1 GCA_016929305.1 candidate division CSSED10-310 bacterium
AGGAGCTGTCTGAAGCTTCCCCGCTGTATTTTTTAAATCTTCTCAGAGGAGTTGTTTATATGAATAAACCAGACAGAGGTAAAATGGTTATTAATGTTGATGAGTGTAAGGGATGCGGGCTTTGCATCATCTCCTGCCCCGTGCAGGTCATCGAAATTCGAAAAGACATCATCAATAAACAAGGGTACCATCCCGCCGCCTATAAAGGCTCCGGATGCACTGCCTGTGGTGTCTGTTTCTACACTTGTCCGGAACCAGGGGCAATAACCGTCTACAGACTCGCAAAAGTTGCCTGATTGAAAGGAGATGCACATATGGCAAAAGAACTCGTTAAAGGTAATGTTGCAATTGTTAAGGGAGCACTCCTGGCAGGATGCGAAGTCTATTTCGGATACCCCATTACTCCCGCCAGCGAAATCGCAGAAACTGCAAGTCTCCTGTTCCCAAAACTTGGACGGACCTTCATTCAGGCCGAGAGTGAAGTCTCTGCGATCAACATGGTCTATGGCGCCGCCGGCGCCGGTGTCCGCGCAATGACGGCATCGTCAGGTCCTGGCTTGAGTTTAAAGCAGGAAGGTATTTCTTACTGTGCCGGTGCCGAATTGCCGTGCTTCATCGCAGACATCGTTCGCGGTGGACCCGGTCTCGGCAATATCGGACCCGAACAAGGCGATTACAACCAGATCGTTCACGGAGGCGGTCATGGGAACTATAAAGTAATTGTCCTTGCACCAAACTCCGGTCAGGAAATGTGTGACCTGACAATCAAAGGATTTGAACTCGCCGATAAATGGCGAACTCCCGTTATTCTTCTGGCCGACGGATACACAGGACAGATGATGGAACAAGTTGATTTTCCACATTCACCTGCGACACCCACGCGAAAACCCTGGGCACTTTATGGTGATGCAGAATCAAAACAAAATCTCATTACATCCATCTATCTGTCGCATTCTGATCTAGAAAAACACAATATCAAACTCCAGAAAAAATATTCAGAAATCGAAAAAGAAGAAGTCATGTTTGAAGAATTGCATTGTGATGATGCCGAGCTGGTTATCGTAGCTTATGGCATTTCATCACGAATCTGCAGATCTGCTATGGACCTGGCCAGAGAAAACGGATTGAAGGTTGGTCTTTTCAGACCCAAATCACTCTTCCCGTTCCCCTCAACACGAATCGCTGAAATCGCCGGGCACGTGAAAGGATTCCTTTCGGTAGAATGTTCAAACGGGCAGATGATACGTGATGTGAAACTCGCTTTAAACGGCAAATGCCCCGTTGAGTTCTACGGTCGAATGGGGGGCGAAGTCCCTTCAGCTCAAGAAGTATATGATGTCATCCGCCGGCAGATGGCTTCTTAATGGAGGAGGTAACCATGGATTACCAAGTATTTTTGGAAAAACCGAAATCATTTTATAAAAATTATCCTCGAAAAGATGGAAACATCGAAGTAACCCATTACTGTCCCGGCTGCGGGCACGGCGTTGTCCATAAATATATCGCGGAAGCTTTAGATAAACTTGGCGTTCAGGATCGGTCTATTATTGTAAGTCCGGTGGGGTGTTCCGTTTTTGCCTATTACTATTTCGATGTCGGCAACGAACAGGCTGCGCATGGCCGAGCTCCTGCACTTGCCACAGGCATTAAACGCGCACAGCCCCATTCTATTGTAATTTCCTATCAGGGTGACGGTGATCTTGCAGCGATCGGAACCGCTGAGATCGTTCATGCAGCCAACCGGGGTGAAAATATCACTGTTTTTTTCATCAATAATGCAATCTACGGCATGACAGGCGGTCAGATGGCACCCACAACCCTGGAAGGACAAAAAACATCAACATCGCCTTTGGGAAGAAATCCCGCCAATGAAGGATATCCAATCCGCGTTGCGGAACTGCTTGCAACACTCAAAGCGCCGACCTACATCGAACGAGTGTCACTTCATGATGTCAAACATAGAACTCAAGCCAGAAAAGCCATTTATAAAGCACTGAAATGTCAAGTGGATAAAAAAGGATTCTCTCTGGTTGAAATCCTTTCTCAATGCCCTACTGGTTGGAAAGTCGATGCACCACAATCGTTGAAATGGATTGAGGAAAAGATGCTTCCCTATTTCGAGGTCGGTGTTAAAAGAGATTTGACAGAAGACGCCAAACCGATCGATCCTCCGGCAAGAATCTGGGACACGGATGCCATCATAAAAAATCTGGGGCTGATGGAACTGGATATTCGACCGCGCGCGGCAAGAGACACAATTCTGGATAAGTACCGTGATCCACGTTTTAAAATCGCGGGATTTGGCGGACAGGGTGTTCTGACGATGGGAATCATACTTGCCGGTTGCGGTATGCTGGAAGATTACAATGTCGCCTGGTTACCGTCATACGGTCCGGAAATGCGCGGTGGAACAGCGCATTGTCACGTTACGATCAGTGAAAAACCGATCGGATCACCTCTGGTAACAAACTCCACCGTCTGTATCGCCATGAATAAACCCTCTCAAGAAAAATTCGAAAAGGAACTCGTGCCGGGCGGACTTCTTATCCGCAATTCCTCCATGATCGACATTGCACCTGAGCGAACGGATATTGAGATCCTTTCAATACCTGCCACTGAAATTGCCACGGATCTGGGATCCTTAAAGGTGCAGAATATGGTCATTCTTGGTGCGTATTTAGAAAAAACAAATGTGATTCACCCGGACACACTGGAAATGGTATTGCGGAGCATGCTTAAAAAAGCTGCGTTGCTAGATTTGAATAAAAAAGCGATAGAGCTGGGTCGCGAACACGCCAGGAAAAACGATTAAGAGGTTTCCCGAGCGTGATCCAGCCGCCCGGACTGAAACCCGGAGATAAAGTTATAATAGTTGCACCCGCCGGACCCCCCGATCCTGATATGCTGGACCGGGGGATCCGTTTTTTATCGGAATCGGGATTTCGTCCTGTTGTCGGACAACATGTCCTCTCCCGGCACGGTTATCTCGCCGGTACCGATAATGAAC
>JAFGJC010000022.1 GCA_016929305.1 candidate division CSSED10-310 bacterium
AGCGGCGTGCAAACCCCAGGCAAATTGGATGGCAATGTCGATGATTTGGGGAAGCTGTTTAATCTTTTTCTGTTTAATCCACTGTTTTAAAGACCCTCCATTGATATATTCGGCAAAAATCGCAAGCCTGTCCTCCACCGTTCGGAAAAAATAACAGGCGTTTAGATTTGGATGTGCCGGTAAATCCATCCATGTCCGCAGTTCCCTGATAAAGGCGCGTTGTTTCTCATCATTATCCAGGTTTCCCGTCAGAAGTGTTTTAACGGCGCAATAGATTTTTCCTTGAGTGATATGCCGTTCAACAAGATAGACACATCCCATACCGCCCTGTCCAAGAATATCCACAATTTTGTAATGTCCAAGTAACAATTTACCCGGGATCCATGGAGACACGTTTTCGTTTTCACCGATGCGCGCTGTTTCGGTTTCAACAAGATCTTGCAGTTCGTATTTCTCAAAAGGATCAAAAGATGAATCGCTTTTTGATCCGTTTCCTTTCATGTTTCGTCACTCCTCCACGGCGTAAACAAGTATACCTTCCAAGGTGAAGAAAGGCATCCTGTTTTTCAAATATCTCATGTTTGCAATTAACCTTAAAATAAAGAGCTTTTCATCAATTACGGTATTGTGAGATATTCTTTAAGATAAAATTGCCGAGATGCGAACAGGCAGGTAGTGACCATGACAATTAAACGACAGATATCATCGGTGTTTCACCATCGGATTATCGAATGGTTTTCAACAAGATATGGCGAACCGACGGATATTCAGCAGAAGGCATGGGATCGAATATCAAAAGGAGATCATGTGTTAATGTCTGCAGCTACCGGCAGCGGGAAAACACTTGCGGCGTTTCTTTGGGCTTTAAATGCCTTGATTTCGGAAATCTGGCCATCCGGAGTGACTTCTGTGCTTTATATTTCGCCGTTGAAGGCTTTGAACAATGATATTCAGAGGAATCTTTTTAAACCGCTGAACGAAATACGGCAGATTTTCGAATCGCATAATGAAAGTTTTCCCATTGTGAATATATTAACCCGTAGCGGGGATACACCACCTTCACATCGGCGGAGAATGCTTAAAACACCGCCGGAAATCGTGATAACAACGCCAGAAAGCTTGAATTTGCTCTTAAGCTCACAGAGTGGCCGAAAAATTCTCCATACCGTCAGAACCGTTATTCTTGATGAGATCCATGATGTCGTTCGTTCCAAACGGGGTGTGTACCTGATGTCAGCTGTCGAAAATCTCGTACTGCTTGCTGGCGAATTCCAGCGCATTGCGCTTTCAGCCACAATAAATCCTATGGAAACAGTTGCGAAATATGTCGGCGGTTATCGGCTTTCCGGCAGTGATCTCGTGCCTGAGTATTCCGCACGAACAGTAATTGTTCTTCAATCCTCGATTGCCAAACCGATGGACATCACCATTGAAACACCATTGGTTGCCGATATTGACACCCGTTCCGTTTGGGATGCCATCGCTAAACAATTAAAAGACAGGCTCCAGCGGAACCGTTCGACCGTAATATTTACAAACAGCCGTCGATTATGCGAACGCATCACTAACCTTGTAAACGAAGATGAAGAATTTCCTCTGGCATATTCTCACCATGGCGCATTATCCAAAGAACTCAGATTGGAGGTTGAAAGACAACTCAAAGATGGCAGATTGAAGGCGATTGTGGCAACAAACACATTAGAACTCGGCATAGATATCGGTCATCTTGATGAAGTTGTCATGATCCAGTCACCTCCATCCGTGTCTTCCGCCATTCAAAGGATAGGCCGGGCAGGGCATCGAGTGGGCAGCACTAGTCGAGGGTGTTTCATGTCAACACATCTTATGGATACAATAACATCTGTTGTTTTAAGAGATGCTGTTTTAAAAGGTGATACAGAGACGGTTTCTTCTCCCGGCGCGCCCTTGGATGTTCTATCCCAGATAATCATCAGTTTATATGGACAACAGGTTTGGAATATCGATGCACTCTTCAATCAGATAAAAACTTGCTTTTCATTTCATGAATTAGAGAGAGAACATTTTGACGGTGTTATTGAAATGCTTGCCGGCCGGTACGATTCCACACGAATCAGGGAACTTCAATCTCAGGTGTTCTTGGATCGGATCGACAACACGATAAAAACGAAGCCGGGAACAGTGAAACGATATTATATCTCCGGAGGTGTTATTCCCGATCGGGGATACTATCGTTTAAGACATAAAGAAACATTGGCGCTTGTCGGTGATCTGGATGAAGAATTCGTTTGGGAGGCATTTCCGGGAAAAACCTTTTCATTTGGCTCACAGCTTTGGCAAATTAAAAAAATCACTCATAATGATGTCCTTGCGCTGCCGGTAGCCCGGGAAACATCATCCATACCTTTCTGGCGCGGCGAGGGGATGGACAGGGATTTTCATCTCTCCATGCGAATCTCTGAATTTCTGGAAGATCTGGATAAAAAAACTGAGAATCCTGATGATGCTGAAGCCTGGCTTCTCTCGAAAAAAACTGATTCGGCTGCCGCGAAATTCATCATTGAAGCCTGCGCATCCCAAAAGAGATTCACCCGTACAAGTTTACCTCATCGGCACCATGTTCTGGTCGAATGGGTGGATTCAGGACCTCAGTCTGCTCCCGGAAATCAGATGCTAATCCATACTTTTTGGGGTGGTAAAGTGAACAAACCGTACGCGCTGGCACTCCGCGCAGCATGGGAAAAGATTCACGGTTACTCTATAGAAGTTTTTCCTTCCAATGATGTCATCTCTGTACTGCTTCCGGAAAAAATCGATACGAATGATCTGATCACACTGGTGACTCCGAGCAACGTTATGGATCTGTTACATGATTCTCTGGGAAACACCGGGATTTTTGGTGCAAGATTCAGAGAAAGCGCAGGTATCGCGCTGCTCCTGGCAAAACGTAAATTTGGCGAACGAACACCACTGTGGATGACGCGTCTGCGATCTCAAAAACTGTTCTCAGTTGTACAACAATATCATTCATTTCCCATTCTTATTGAAACGTGGCGAACTTGTCTACAGGACGATTTCGATATGGCAGGGCTTTCTATCGTTTTGGATGAATTGATTTCCGGGATAATTCAGATTACCGAATGCCGGACAGCAACGCCGAGTCCGTTTGGCAAATCCATTGCCTGGCGTCAGATAAATCAATATATGTATTCGGGAGATGAACCATCGCGATATTATTCGTCAGCAGTTTCCCGGGATGTCATCCATGATCTGGTTGCTGCAGATCGTGTTCGTTTGCCGATTCCCAAAGATGTTGTCAACAACTTCCAGAGCAAAAAGCACCGTAACTATCCCGGCTATTCACCATCTGATCCTGAAGAATTACTGGATTGGATAAAAGACCGCCTGTTGATACCGTTTGATGAAATGAAGGTGCTGTGTGAATCCATACGACGTGATCATCAGAGTGATCCTGATGAATGGCTTCATCAACTCGAAGGGAAAATAGCGTGGAGTCAATCCAATGGGCCAGATTCTTACTATTGGTTTGCTCGGGAAATAACTGACAAGATCGATATTCTGCGTGAGAGCAAAGCCGATTACGAGGAATCGCAGATGGAATTTCTGATGGAATGGCTTCGATTTTATGGTCCGATAACCGCAGATGATATTAAAAAAACGCTTGGGATTCCTGAAGATCGTCTCCTTCCGATGCTTCAATCGCTTGTCGATTCCCGTCATATTGTATCCGGAAACCTGGTGAAGGATTCCGACAGAGAGTTTGTATGTGATATCGAAAATTACGAGATTTTATTACGAATAATCAGAGCAAGGCGGCGTCCACTGACGGAACCGTTACCCGTTGATAAACTCCAACTGCTTCTTGCAATGAAACATGGATTGACAGAACCGTCATCATCAGAGACTCAAATTGAAAATACTATGGATCAGTTGGAAGGATATAGAGCTCCGGCTGATTTCTGGGAAACGGAGATTCTGCCGGCAAGGATTGCAGGCTACTGTTCATCGATGTTGGATGTTTTCATGCAGCACAGCGGATTAATGTGGCTTGGAAATGCGCCACAGAATATTTTGTTTTATTTCCCTTCCAATCTGGATTTGTTTTTTGAACTTTCAGGGGAGCAGGATATTTCATCTGATGAATCGAATATTTTGCATCGCATAATGCCCGATCCTGAGGCTCGATATTCGTTTGTAAATCTTGTTCAGCGATCAGGGGTGACACCGAGTGATCTGCTAAAGATTCTTATGCGAAAAATCTGGGAAGGTCTGATCACATGCGATTCATTTGACGTGATACGCAAAGCGGTTTTAACCAAATTCAAGATGCCAGATCTGGAAAGAATGAATTTTTCAAGAAGTGGCCGACATAGAAGATTCGGCGTTAACTCAGGTTTTCATAGGTGGCGGGAGACAATGCCCTATTCAGGTAATTGGATGCGTGTGCCGCTGCCTCATGGGATAGACAATTTTATTGAACATGAAGAATTAAAAAAGGATCGCGTTCGAGTAATCCTCAACAGGTATGGTATCGTCAATAAAGAACAGCTTCAATTTGAAGACAGGCTTTTGGGATGGAAAATGCTTATTCGGACCCTGCAGTCAATGGAACTGTCGGGGGAGATCACCACAGGCTATTTCTTTAAAGGCATTTCAGGTCCGCAGTTTATTTCTCATATCGATGTTAAACGGTTTCAGCAATCCCTTCCCGAAACATCTGTGTATTGGATGAATGCTGCTGATCCTGTTTCTATTTGCGGGCGGTGCAAAAACGCTTTTGGAGGAAAGCTTCCCAAGCGGTTTCAGGGAAATTATGTTGTTTTCAGGGGTTCAGAGTTGTTAGCTGTTTATGAAAAACAAGGTTCCATCATGCGGTTTTATATCAACTCGGAAAGTCCTGAATTCGAGCGTTGTTTGGAACCTCTTCATCACATGCTTACGCGGCAATTCAAGCCATTATCGATGATAAAAGTACGTGTCATTAATGGTGAGCCAGCCGTGAGAAGTTCGTACGTGAAAAGTTTAAAAAAAATGTTCGATGTGTCGGTGGATCCAAGAGAAATTGTGTTGACACATCGTTTCCAATGATCAGAATGGAAA
>JAFGJC010000261.1 GCA_016929305.1 candidate division CSSED10-310 bacterium
GAAAAAACGCGATCAACACAACTAATCCAATTGTTGCTCCGATGTAACGACCTTTAGACCCAGACATCACTCTGTCCTCCCTTTTTCTAACATCTGATGAAGTTGTTTTTCTGAGACAAGATCCGGAACAGGGCATTGATCCGGATTGAGCCATCGCGTCGTGAGGTGTCCAACGGCATGGCAGATCGACGTGTGTCCCAGCAATAAATCGTAATTGGCGTTTAAGCGGTTAAATTTAGCATTTGACAACGCTAGCTCAGCTCTAAGCAGATCGACAATGCCGGTTGCGCCGGCTTGATAGCGTTGCTCAATGATTCGAAGGCTTTCTAGCGCCTGGGTTACTGCAAATTCTGTCGAATTCAGTCTTTGTTTTGCTGAGTGAAGATTGCTATAGGCTTTTTCAACAGAGAGTAAAATTCGATTGCGCTCGAATTCTCTCATTTTTTTGATAGCTTCCATTTGAGATTTGGCGAGTTTAACGTCGTTATAATCTGCTGTGCCTTTAAAAAGATTAAATTTAAACGAAAGTGACAAGGTCATGGCATCCGATCCATTATTGAATAGATCCGCACCGTGATATTCATAATTCCCATACATATTGATATCAGGATAAAAAGATGACTGTGCCATTCGAAGCCGTAAAGATGACATCTTTTCTTGCTCCGTATAGATTTGTAAATTTGGATTATCCTTTAGCGCCCATGTTTTTAATTCATTCAAAGTGACTTCGGGGCAGCCAAAACCATCCAGGCTTCCCAACGGTTCATAGTTGCCATCAGGATTACCCAAAAGCACATTTAGCCTCACTCGATTTAATTCACGATTGTTTTCGGAAATGACCAGTTTCTCTTCGAGTTCTGACACGTGGACATTTGCTTGGAGAAGATCACTTTTTATCACCAGACCTTGATCATATTGATTTTGAATCATTTCCTGATTCTTTTTAGCTGTTTTCAATGCATCTAAGGTTATTTGGTAGCTTTCGTTTGAGCGCAAACTGTCCAAATAGGCCGTTACTGTCTCGCTGATAATGTTCTCTTCTGCTTGCTTTATTTGCCAATCAGCTTCTGTATACTGACTTTCTGCAATTCGTAATCCGAGTAATTCGCGTCCGCCATTATAAATTGGTTGATGTAAAGAAATGGTGGTTACATAATCCGTGACAGTTTCTGGGTTGTTTAGAATATCCGGATTAAAATCAGACTCGTTAATATTCCCTTGATTCAGGTTAATTCCAAAGGCTGCAACCTGTTGATCTGTGCTGATCAATTTTTGTTCAAAATCAACTCGTGGAAGAAATTGAGCTCTGGAAATTGCCTTTTTGTGGCCGACTGCTTCAAAATTAATCCGCATGGATTGCAGGTAAGGATTATTCACATACGCCGTTCGCACCGCCTCTTCTAAAGTGATATTTGCAGCAGATAGATTTTGGATGGAGAGTAATAGCAAATAAAAAACAGTGTAACTCCATCCTTTGAAAAAATTGGTTTTCATATGCATCTCCTAATAACACTACGGGGTTGCCAATCCGTTCACCCAACAATTAGAAAACATGTTGTAGAAAAGGTTACAAGCTGAAGAATGTCGTTCATGAATGGTTGAAGATATAAGAAGACAATATTGACGTCATTGGTCGGAATCGTTAAGCTGTTTTCGAGGATAAGATACACTTGATGCCAAGAAAGGTCAGATACCCTGAATGACACGATCAGTTCTTATCGCCGATGATGACGTTAAACTTCTGCAAATGCTTCAGTTTATCGTAGAAGGTCATGGGTGCGAAGTCATTTTATGTCAAAACGGGTATGAGGTTTTGAAAAGTCTAAAATACAATTCAGTCGATTTGCTATTACTGGATATTTTAATGCCTCGCATGAATGGATATGAAACCGTAAAGCAAATCCGATCACAAAAACCTTTTAAATCGATACCTGTCGTTTTCATGACCGGCGTATATGATCTTTCGCAGATTCGAAAAAGCTTGCGTGAACAAATTTCAGCTTCAAATGTACTGTTCAAACCGATATCAATTTCGCGAGTTAACAAGTTGATTATGAATTATCTGGGAGGAACGAATCGGATTTATTATGTGTTCCCATCGCAAATGACGACAAAACCGTCATTTAAATCTCGAATAAAACTAACGGAATCAAGTGAATCCGAAGATAACGAACTAAAAGGGATGCATTTTTACACGCCGCGTGAGAGTGATTTTAATTCAGTACGACCATCGCAAGTTCTGCATTATATGCTTAATACAGGAGGAAAGTGGAAACTATGTTTTGAATTAGATTCAAAACCTGCCGGTATTAAATCAGAGAATGATATGTTTACCGGTTTCTGGTCGGAGATACCCATTAGCGACCCACAACTTTCATGGCGTGATAAATTGCCATTTTTTAATCTTAAGTTAAAAAAAGCTGATGATATTAATCCCCATCCATGGGTTTCAGGGCAGAAAGCACCTCCATTTAAACGATTTTTGTATCGGGTTATCACATCAAAATCCGGTAGTTATTCTCTTTCAAGAGATAAAAGTGTTCCCGACAATGTATTGACAATTGAATCTGTGAATATTTCGGAGTGTCTGCAGCAAATTCTGGATGGACCATATTCTCAGGCAACAGTCCGTGAATTTCTCCCCTCCCAGAACGCAACAGTAAGTCTGACAAATCACTTTTTAATCCAACCACCGAAGATCCATTTTTCTGAAAAATATATTACATTGATATCGACAATAAAAAATCATTCAAAACTGGCAGATGTTTTTGCCTATTCGTCAATCCCCCGTGAGGAAATTCTGCAAATGGTGCTTGGCCTTTATCTGGTTGGTGGTCTGGAGATTACTTTTCAGAAATCTGCATTTGAAACTGATATTACGGTTGAACCCGCTAAATTACTAACGAAGATGGCAAAGGATGAGGAAGCAGACAAGAAAAAAGATGAGTCCAAGCCCAAGTCGGATTTAAGTTCTATTGTAAATCAACTCTTTATGTTTGGATTAAAAGGTTATTATTACAAACTGCTCGAGGTTGAAAAAGACATTGCCCAGGAAGAATTGGATAGTGTGCTGCGAAAAGCTCAGAATAAGTTTACGAAATCTTCAGTTATGGCCAAGTTAAGTAGCGATGATCAGCAGAAATATCAGCTTCTTTATCTTTTTCTCAAGGAAGCGCACAGCATTCTTAAGAATCCGACGACCCGTAAGAAATATGATGAAATACTTTCGGAATACCGTGAGGATGTTAAAAAGACAATGGCTGAAAATCAAAGGGATGTCGGAATTATGTGCATCGCCAATGAAAAATACTATAAAGCGATAGTTGCATACAAATTAAGTCTTCTGTTAGATCCCGGTCAGGAAAAGATATATGTCGCACTGTTGGATTTGCTTGCAGAGATGCCGGAATATGAGCCCGTGACTTCACATTTCTGTCGGGAAGCTCTTAAATTGTTTCCAGGAAATATGTCAATACGCTTTGCTTTGGCAAAATGTTATCACGACACGAACCAAAAAGATAAGGCAATAATGACCTTGAAACAAATTCTGATCAATGACCCAGAAAATGTTCAAGCCATGCAACTCCTGCTGGAGTATCCTGATCAGGAGAAAGAGATTTTTGGGCTTTAAAATCATGCAATACCTTAAATAAGTCAGGAGAAATCCAATGAAGATCGCAATAGGAAATGATCACGGCGGTTTTGAGATGAAAATAGAGTTAAAACAGCACCTCGAGGAATTACACCACACGATTATTGACTGTGGGTGTTCATCAACTGATTCGGTTGATTATCCTGACTTTGCTGTCGCTGTAGCGAGGAAGGTTGCGTTGCGGGAGGCTGAGATTGGCATCATGATTGATGGTGCTGGTGTCGGAAGTGCCATGGCAGCCAACAAGATTGTCGGAATTCGCGCAGCTTTGTGCAACGACATATATACCGCTAAGAATGCACGTGAGCATAATGATGCAAATATTTTGACTTTGGGATCTATGGTGATAGGACCCGGGAAGGCAAAATTGATAGTTGATACATTCTTAAATTCAACATTTTTGGGCGATCGACACCAGCGTCGCGTTGATAAGATCATGGCGTTGGATGGCGGAAGGAAAGAGAACAACAACCAGATGGAACATTTAATACATAAAATCACGCAGGACGTCATGACGGCGATTGGAGCTCAAGAGAAGCCACCACAACGCGTATCATCTGCTGAAACCCAGGTGCAACCTCGATTAATTACCGAAGACTACCTTCGTGAACAATTGAAGAAGGGGATCAAAGAAATCCATCTGAATTCAGGCACACTGGTCACGCCATTGGCTCGTGATTATGCTCGAGATCATGGATTGCGGTTTATATAGTTTTTGAATGAATTCATCAAACGCTTCAGTTGCATTCGGAAAACACCTCAAATTTGATAGCGGAGTTCGTATTTTTACTGAAGGAAATCCTGGATCTGAAATGTACGTTATCCTGACAGGATATGTCAGAATATTTATTACGACAGGAAACCGCACATTGACACTTACCCGATTAAAGAAAGGCGATTTTTTCGGGGAAATGGCTTTGCTGGAGAAACTTCCTCGTTCGGCAAGCGCTGAAGCAATTACAAAAGTTGAGCTAATTGAACTGGGTTCGGAAGATTTTAAATTCCTGATCCAGCAGCATCCTGATATCGCAATGAAAGTGTTGGGAAAATTTTCAGCACGTTTGCGTGATGCGGATCATTTGATTGAATTACTGCTTCTGGGCGATGAGACGGGTTGCATTCTGCAGGAACTCGTTAAGCTTGCATTTATTCAATACGGACCGGACAAAAAAATGCCTTCCGAGTGGTTACTGCCAATAACAATCCAAGAATTATCCGATAAAGCAAATGTTTCTGTTGAAAAAACAAAAAAAGTTATTCAAGAATTGGATCGAATTGGAATAGCCAATACCAGCGAAGATGGTATCCTTATTCGAAAAAAAGGAAAACTCCGATATTATCTGGAATACCTCGGTTGGAAGAGTAAAGGCTGAGATTTCAGCGAAGAAAAGCAAAACAGCAGTGTTTCCTGATCAATGATAACGGAACATAATTTCTAATTATTTAAAATCGAACAAATTGGATGAGCGCTTATTTCAATAGATTTATTTTATAAAATCAAACCCAAAAATAAACAGCGTTTGATAAGAATACCAAATCAAATAAATGTTGATAGTTATCTTCAATCAGTTTGCGGCAAGATATTCGGTTATGGTGAAAGTTCAATTGTTATACCATTTCAATCTCGGTAATTCTCAAAGAATGTATTGACAAGATACAAAAAAAGAAAGAGCAACCCTTTCGGGTTGCTCCAATGCATTCCGATCTCTTGAAATTCCTAGGATTACTTAAGCAACAGCTTCTTTCAAGGATTTTCCGGGTTTGAATTTCGGAACTGCGCATGCGGGAATGCTGATCGGTTCACCTGTTTTCGGATTCCGACCTTTTCGAGCCGGTCTATCGGAAACATGAAATGTACCGAAACCAACAAATGTTACTTTCTCGCGGTTTGAAAGAGCATCGGTGATACCTTCGATGACAGCATTCAACGCTTTTTCCGCAGCCGTTTTTGAGATGTTTGCATCTTCAGCGATTGTTGTAATCAATTCCTTCTTTGTCACGGATCAACCTCCCCATGAAAAGAGTTTCAGTTTAGTGGTCAACTAAATGCTTCCGTTGTCTTATTATGAACGAATGAAAGAACCTGTCAAGAGATTTTTTTCGTGAAATCCCCAAAAATATAGGTTCAACCTCGCTTTTTTATCTCTTTGTCAATTTTTTTCACCAAATCGTAAAAGGCTTCCCAATTTTCCATATGAAACCTGATGCCTTTTTTCGTCGGACCATTGTATTCTTCCGATTCAATATATTCTCGAATATCGATGTACATTTCGTTCCGGTAACTCGTCAACGAAGCTCGTATTTGCAGGTTGTCTTTCTTAGGAATAGTACCGATTATTTCTGATTTATTGCCAGCCATTGCAAACTCCTATGAAAATTCAGTTGTTAAATGTTCCGATAAGACAGCAATTCAACGACGGTCGCGAAGCGTAACACCCGGTTTCAAGAGTTGTCAAGACAATAATCATGAAATATAATCCCACAATTGCTGAGACTGGAGGTATAAGCTGATTGTGGATTTAAAAATTGATTGCAGGCATTATCGAGGTGAAAAACCTTGCTCCTTTAAGCGGCTTTGTGACGGCTGTTCGCATTATGAACCTATGGGTACGCGGATTTTGATA
>JAFGJC010000262.1 GCA_016929305.1 candidate division CSSED10-310 bacterium
AATATTCGCTTGATAATAGCCGGTGATGAAGATAATGGGCACATCACTGGTTTCCCGGATTTTTTTGGCGACATCCAGGCCGTTCATCGGCCCCGCCAGCCGGATATCCATCAGAACGAGATCAGGAGCCTCCTTTTCAAAAAATTGAAGCGCTTCCATTCCGGTTGCAACTGGTTTACACATGGAAAAATTGAAAAATTCAAGGTTCAATTTCAAGGTTTCGGCAACGATGGCTTCATCCTCGACGATAAGTATTTTTTTCGCGTCTTTCATTCATCAAACCCTGGCAAAGTAAGATGTTTTCGGAAAACGGATACGGCATGAAACACCGTTTTCCGTTTTGAACGACACGGAACCCTTTAACTGGCGTTCTGTTATCAGAGTTACGATTTTCAAACCCATAGATGAAAGGCTGCGAAGCAAACGATCTTCGGAGATACCAATACCGTTATCTGAAATCTGGAGTTCAATGGTTTTTTTATCTGGATGATTCAGGATCACAGTGATCTCGCCGGTTCGATGATCAGGAAATGCGTGTTTCGATGCATTGGACATCAATTCATTTATAATCAAACCGCAGGGTATGGCAATATCGATCACCACTGTCACATCAGACGTCTTTACTGACAGTTTGATTTGCTTCTCATCGATGCTATAACTGTGCATTAAAAATGTTGCCAGATCCCGAATATATTCACCAAGATTGATGCAGGACAGGTCTTTGGACTGATACAGTTTTTCATGAACCATTGCCATCGCGCGGATTCTGTTTTCCATTTCCTTGAATGGAATAATCAATTCATCTTTGGTATAGGAATGGGACTGCAAGTCCAATAGTGAACAAATGACCTGCATGTTGTTTTTGGTCCGGTGATAGAGTTCCCGAAGTAAAATATCCTTTTCGTTCAGAAGGCTTTTTAGGCGGGTCTCGGCTTTTCTGCGTCTTTTAATCTCTTTTTCCATCTGGAGGTTTCGTTTGTTGAGCTGATCGATCTTGGAGGATATCTCCTGTTGCAACTCCTCCTGAATTTCACTCATAAACGTAATGAGGTTCTGCTGCTGAATGACACCTTTAAACGCTTCTCCCTCAAAAACAGGCAAAATACGATGTGCGGTTTTTTTCATACGAGACAGAATGAATGTGTGATCGTCATTGATGTCGATATGGGGTTTGTCGTGAAGACAATCGATGGCCAGTTGCCGTGGGGATTTGACAATATCGGAAGGTGTAAGAATACCTAAAAAGGTGTCCTGATCCATAACAACCAGGAACGAATGTTTCAACAACGTGTCTTTAACTGTTGATAGCCCGACATATGGAGAGACGCGCGGAAACGATGTTTCCACGAGATGCTTAGCTTTCATGTTCCTCCATGTTCAGGTCAATGGAGTCATAATGCATTTTCAACGTGAAATCGACTTTGACGATTTCCCCCTTGACGATATAGGGAAATACGCTTTCCTGGAGAATTTCGACAACCTTTGCTGCAGGGATACGCTTTAAAATGCGTTTGTTTATCACCAATGCTTCGACAAGATCATTCTCAACCTCGATGATTTCGAAATGGTCCGGTTGCAGCAGATTCAAACTCCCCATAATACCGATTTTTCCATAGGGTGACTGCCGGGTCAGTACAAGTATGTCATTAAACGGCGGCAGAGCGATGTTTTCAAAAGCCAGTCTAAGAGAATAAGAAATTTTTGATTTCAAATGATTTCTCCTTGGGAAACAGGTTTACTTCCCAAACACGTTTTTAAGAATATCGGTCAACCGTGCGGAGGGATCTTTGCGGATTTTTGCTTCTTCTTCCGCCAGAAGCTTAAACAATCCATCCAGTGCCTGTTCCGTAACGTATTTGTCCAGCTTTACATCACTTATTCCTGAGATCGGCAGATTGGCCAGGGATTTTTCAAGGTCCTGGTAATGTTTGGTTACTTCCACCTTGGACATGGCTTCACCGACAACCGGTTGAAAAACATCTCTCAGGCTGTCATAGGTTTTTTCCTTGAAGTAAATAGTTGCTTCGTTGTCGTTTCCCTGAAGTATTTTCCGGGCATCAGTGAAACTCATGCCCTTGACGGCATCAAGGAATATCGGTTTTGCTTTGGGAGCGGCTTCTTCGGCGGCACGGTTCATGCTCAAAACAAATTCGTCAAGTTTGTCGCCGAGACCGGCTGTCCGGATCAGATCTTCCGCTTTCTGAAGCTCTTTCGGAAGCGGTATTTTAATCTTGGAATTTTTAAAGTATCCATCGGTCTTCGATGCCAGGTCGACAGCATTGCCGGAACCGATTGTCAGCGCCTCGAGCAGGCCATCGGCAATGGTGCTGTCCGGAAGACCGGTTTCGGATGCCGTTTTTGATTCGCCGGTCCCGGTCTGGGCCAGGCAGAATGCACAGAGTATCATAATAGTGAATACGTAACTGGTGACGATGATGGTTTGTTTCATATCAGATTCTCCTTTTATCGTTGTGTGATTCATCATGTGAACCATTCAGATTGCGACAAACTATATTTTATATGTTATACAGAAATCAACTCTCTTCAAAAGAATCGAACATGCTGTGGTCAGAGATTTTTGAGAAGATGTATGGGAAGGTCTCTTCTTGTTACTGAAGATACCCAAGCGCCTGCAATCTCAGCTTCTGTTCTTCCGTCAGAACAACGTTATTAGGCGTTCCGGATTGTTCCAGAGCGCTATATGGAGCAATGACGGTTCGGATATCCTGGAGCATCGCGTCGCAACGCTCCTTTTCCTCTGGAGCGAGATCATTGTGTTCCAAAGGATCTTCGCTGACATTGTAGAGTTCGGTTCTGTTTTCAGAGGGGAAAAAAATCAGTTTGAAGTTTCCGGATCGCCAGGCGTAGATCACCGGCCCCCAGAAATTTCCTTCACTGAAAACCGGCAGCCAGGATTCCGTTTGATCGTCTTCGGTGATCAATGGCAGCAGGCTGCGTCCGGAAAAGGTTTCCGGAATCGGGATACCGGCGGCTTCGGCGATGGTGGGTGCGATATCCAGCGATCTGACGGTCTGCGGAATTGTTTTTCCGGAGGGCCAGTGTGATGGGAAACGAGCGATCAGAGGAACGTGAAGCAACTCCTGGTAGAGGGTATGACCGTGCTCAAATCCTCCATGATCATTGAACTCCTCTCCATGATCCGAAGTTAGGAATATCATAGTGTTCGGCAGCGCATTCAGTGCATCAAGACCATCGATCAGTCGGCCGATTTCATGATCCGTGTATGCCACTTCTCCGTCATACAAAGCCTTTAAACGCCGGATAAGCTTATCGTTTAATTCGATGGAACCGTTTCGGAGATTTATCATCTGGGTTCGCGTCCCAAACACAAAATCCACACCTGTTTTATCTTCGGGTTCGGCAAAACGCTCTCTGTATTCAGCCGGCGGATTGTATGTCAGGTGCGGATCGAAATAATGAACGAGGATAAAAAAAGGATGGGGGTGAGTATTCCGGATCATTGTCAAGGCAGCATCGGTGGTTTCGGAAGCGGAGCGGGATATCTGGTTTGTCATGGAGCCGAAAAAATCCATGCTTTCAAATCCCTGATCCAGGCCGAAGGCCGCGGATAGAAAATCGACATTAACTACAGCACCGGTGAAGTAACCCTCCTTTTGATAACTTTCAGCAAGGGTCAATGCCTCATCGGGGAGCGCGCTGAATTTGAATGTGCCGTCGTTTTTACCTGCACGATGAGCCGATGGAATGCGGGAGGTGTATATGGAAGCAACTGACGGAAGTGTCCAGGGCGACGCAGAAAAACAGGCGTCGAATTTTATGCCGTCCTGCGCCAGACGGTCCATTACCGGTGTCAGTTGCCGCTTGTTTCCATAACATCCGAGCGAGTCAGCGCGAAGGGTATCGACCAGGATCAGAACGACATTACACCGTTCATTTTGTCGCTTTTCGCATCCCGGAATGAAAAGATGGACGATCAAAATGCCTGTAAAAACAAGCAGGAATGTCAAACCATAAAATTTCCGGCGGTATTTTCGATCAGTCGGTTTTAGTTTGTGCGGGTTCATGGATTTTCTTTCTGACAAGTTCTGTTTCCTGTTGAATTTCCTGAGAAGATGGATTGCGCTTCAATGCTGTTTCATACGCTGTCAGCGCTTCGTCATAGTTGCCCAGATGAAATCGAAGGCGCCCCAGATTGACCCATGCGTCACCATAGGGATCTTCCAGATCCGGGTTTATTTCAAGGGCTTTTGAGATATAGGCTTCCGCCTCCTTTAAATTACCTTTTTTAATGTAGAGTTTTCCGATGAGATTCAGGGAGCCTTCGGGCTTCAGGTCTTTAATCCCATCGATATTTAACTGCCCGACAGCCAGAAGCGCTGCCACTGACAGTATACTGATGCCAAGAGGTGTGAACTTCCTGTTCCTGAGCCAGCGTTCCATGGCAAAAAGCGATAACCCGGTGAAAATCAGAAGTGCCGGCATCATGATCACACGATACCTGGCGGTTACGAAAAAGATGAGCAGAACAGCCAGTGTAGCCCAGCAGAGAGCGTACAGCGCTCCCCATTCCTTTCGCTTTGGCCAGGCAATAACCATTCCGGTTACACCCAGAGGAATAATGAAAAGGGTGCTGTTAAACAGAAGGTTGAGAACAGGTGCTGCGGTTTTGGCAAAAAAAAGCATATCTCTGTAATTTGTAATTTCCGTTGCATTAACGGACAGGACAAGTTTTTTGGCGATTAATTTCAGCCAGTCTAAGGGATTGGAAAGAATGTAACGATAGCTTTCCCGATACCAGAACCGGGAAATTTCCGATCCGGAAAGTGCTCTGCCTTCGGCGGATTCGGCGATCTGTTTTGCTGAAATCAGAACGTTATCCTCGTAATGCTCGCCATATTGAATCTTCATGGGTGCTGCTGCAGTATGCCCATCAGATGTAGGATTGTTGCCGATAAAAAAATTGATCCCTCCATGGGAAGAGATGGTGACCCATTCACCTTCAACCGCAAGGTTTCTGATGGAGACCGGAGCGATGCACAGAACAACGCCCAGAATA
>JAFGJC010000263.1 GCA_016929305.1 candidate division CSSED10-310 bacterium
GATCTTCTGAGCGATATCACCGGGAATGTCGATCTCCGCGGCCCTGATATTATCCTCAACCTGTGAAACTTTTGTAGCCCCGGTAATGACACTTGTTACCGCAGGATTTCTGAGACACCATGCGATGGCGAGTTGGGCAGCGGTGACACCCAGATCAGATGCGATTTTAACGAGTTTCTGTCCTTTTTCCTTGTTTTCCTCTGTCCAGTACAACTTCTTGATAATTTGATTTGTATCTTCATCAGCCGCACGGGTTCCCTGAGGTGCTTCCTCACCCGGTTTGTACTTACCGGTGAGCATACCATGAGCAAGAGGAGAAAAGACAACATTACCAATACCCTCAGCCTGAGTGGCAGGGAATAAATTTCTTTCAGGATAACGATACAGAAGGTTATATCGTGGTTCGCTCACACCAATGGCTCTTGCGCCAATCTCACTGGCAATGCGATTTGCACAAACGATATGGTGCGCTGGCCATTCACTGACACCCCAGTACAGGATTTTCCCCTGACGGGCAAGGTCTTCAAGGGCCCGTACAGTCTCTTCAAGAGGAGTATCGGGATCCGGACGATGACACATAAAAACATCCAAGTAATCGGTCCTTAAACGTTTCAGGCTCTTGTGGCATGACTCGAAAATATGTTTTGCTGAAAGCCCCCGATCATTGGGATCTTCAGAAATAGGTGAGAAGCACTTTGACAGGATAAATAGTGTGGTACGGTCATATTCCGAGAGATATTTTCCAAGTACTTTTTCAGCTTCCCCAAGGGCATACTGATCGGCTGTATCAAAAAAATTGATGCCACCGTCATATGCTTTTTTTATCGTATCACGTGATGTTTTTTCATCGAGTTTGAAACCGATTGTGAGATAACTTCCAAGACCGACAGCGCTAAGTTTCACTCCCCATTTGCCCATTTTCCGATACCGCATTACATGCCTCCTTTTTTATTGAGAAATATTCATCCTTAATTTCGGATTTTTATACACTTCCTGATTAATCACATGCTTTGGCGGCTTACCATCTAAAAAAGCTTTGAGATCATCCATAATCATGTGTCTGATATCCCAACCGCCTTCTTCACTGTACCATGCTAAATGGGGTGTCAGAACTACATTTTTCATCTTAATAAGCTCGGAATCGCGGGGAGGCGGTTCATGCGCAAGAACATCCAAACCGGCTCCAGCGATTATACCTTCTTTTAGCGCTTTAATTAAATCGTCAGTGTCTATAACCAGTCCGCGTGATGTATTTATGATAACAGCAGATTGCTTCATAAGCCGGAAAAGATCGAGATTAAACATACTATGTGTTTCATCGGTCAACGGAACATGAATTGTCACAATATCAGACTGTTTAAGAACTTCATCAAGGGGCGTACAACTGATACCTAAATCCATCATATGCTCTTTCGAAAGATATGGATCACACACCACCAGTGTATTCATGCCGAATGATTTCATCTTCTTGAAAACAATACTGCCAATATTGCCACATCCAACGATTCCGAGTGTTTTACCCTCCATACGGTAAAGCGGGAAAATTTTCGAAAAATTATACTGTTGCCGGCCAAGGGCATCTCCCAGTATTTCACGGTGTATGTTGATCTTTCTGTAAGTTGCGAATATGAGCATAATGGCGTGCTCAGCCACATCGATGCTGGAAGCGGTTGCTTCGTTGGCAAATATGATTCCATTATCAGTCGCCGCAGTCACATCGACATTGTCATATCCTATTCCGTGCCTGAGAATTACCTTGACATTGTAAAGACCAGATATTACTTCCGATGTCATCTTCGCCATATTGACAAGTACAATATCAGCATCTCCAACACTATTGACGATTGTCTCCGATGATGCATCCTTAAGCTGATAGTGCGAAAAATCCACTCCCAGTTTTGCGCACTCTTTTTCCTCAAACCTGAGATCGTGTTCGATATAATCGGTGATTTTAAAGATGGGTTTAATACTCATTGTTATCCCTAAAAAAAGCTACTTTGGTTACCGAAAAGCTACTCTCCAGCGATCATCGCCTGGATTTTTTCAATGCTTTTCTCGGCAACGATCTTTTCTTTATTGAAGTGTTTAATCATTCTTCCGAGAAATTGCCGTCTTTCATCTTCACCCTGAAAATTCTTCAGCAATTTCCGGGTATAGTCAATATTCGATTCCACCTCTATGGGGATCAATTCACTGTCATGTCTCACTGCATCCTGCGGACAAACATCATGACATGTACCACAGCGAATGCATAATTCCATATCAATATGTGCAAAGCCGTTTCCCATGGATATAGCATGTACTCGGCACTCGTCTATACAAATACCGCAACCGGTACAGTTTTCTTGTTTTATCCAGGGCATATTTTACTCCTTCCTGAAAATTCCCAATGCATCATGTATGGGCCCTTGCTTGAAAATGAGTTCCATACCTCTGTTCTGAAGCCGGCCTATCCCTTTCTTGCCAATCTTGCCCGATATGATGACGGAACAGTCTTTGAGCAAATCGTACACGTCCAGAGTTTTCAAACGCTGCATCGTTTCAAAATAGGGATTTATCCTTTCTTCCACAAAACGTATGTTTCTACTCTCATCAACATCATAAATAAACATCGTTTTTGCGCGTCCCAGCATACCCTGATATATGGTCGTTCCATCGTTTGTTGGGACAGCAATTCTTTTCGGATATATAGCATTATCCTTTTTCATCCATATCCTCATTAAACCCGTAAAACGTCATGATAAACCACTCTCTGCACAAATATATTCGTTACATTAGAATACAATCCATATATCAATGAATAACTTCATACTTGTTTGAGAATATTTTCTGCTGCTTGAACCAGTAAATTATTAGCCGGGAAAAACGATTGATATGGATGTGCCGAATAACTGAAATACACTAACTCATCAACAACTATTCCATATTGTATAGCCATAGTTATCAGGTCAACTTTATCAGCTACAGGCTCACCGCTTACAACCTGACCTCCTAATAATTTCATAGTCTTTCTATCTGCTATTAATTTCATTTTA
>JAFGJC010000264.1 GCA_016929305.1 candidate division CSSED10-310 bacterium
ACGGATGTAGTATCCCAGGGTTGTATTACGATCAAATTTGATTCAGGTATGGCGATTTTTGCCATTTGTTTTAAAATGGTTGGCGTCCCATAATATTCTACTCTCAGGTTTTCCACGAGTCCTGTCGAAGCGCGACCTGTCCTTACTCCGCTGAACAGACGTTTTTGGTGGTCGATGGTTTCAGCCATCCTGTTTTGCGCATCCTCGTATATATCCTCAATCACGGCTCACTCCTTGGTAATGATTGTCCCTACTGGATCACCTCTCACCGCTCGTTCCAGCGTGCCGTATTGTGTTAAATTCAACACGAGAACGGGTAATCGGTTCTCCTGACACAATGTTATCGAAGTGCTGTCCATCACTTTCAACTTTCTATTTAACACTTCCTGATAGGAGATTTTATCAAAACGTTCTGCAGATTCAAAGACAACGGGATCTTCACTGTAGACGCCATCAACTTTTGTTCCCTTGATTAGGATATCAGCTTTAATTTGCAGCGCACGTAGAGCGGCAGCTGTATCTGTGGAAAAAAACGGATGCCCTGTTCCACCACCAAAAATCATAATGCAACCCAGATCGAGTTTTTCCATGGCTGTTCGAGCTGAGAACTCGGTGACGAATCCCGGGATAACAAATGGCGCCATTATCTCCACACTTATCTGTCTTGCTCGAATAAATTCTGCTAATGCAATACTATTGATGACTGTCGCTAACATTCCCATGGCATCTGCAGGATTTCTATCAAGCTTGAACTTTTCGGCGTGAATACCTCTGAAAATATTGCCACCGCCAACAACTAGGGCAATCTGCGTGTGATATTTTCGAATCAGATCGGTAATCGCGTCAGCAAAACGGCCGGCAGCTTCGGGGTCGATACTTGAACCTCCCCCTCCAAGCGCTTCACCGGATATTTTCAACAAAATCCGATGATATCTGGGATTTGGCGGAACATCGGTCACTCGCGGAATACCTCTTTATTATTCGCCAAGTTGCATTCTAACAAATCGACCTATCCTGACATTCTCTCCAAATTTGGCAATGACACTTTTGGTATATTCCATAACAGTAATATCATCTTGTTTAACAAACGGCTGCTCCAATAAACAAACCTGACTGAAAAATTTGTTGAGTTTACCATCCACGATCTTTTCAACGATTTTTTCCGGTTTCTTTAAATCAGCAACCTGTTCACGATAGATAGCTTTTTCTTTTTCCAAAACGTCACTCGGAACGGAGTCTCTATCCAGATAGGAAGGATTTGATGAAGCGATATGCATTGCTATATCTTTAACAAATGCACGGAAATCATCAGTTTTGGCAACAAAGTCTGTCTCACAAAATACTTCGACAAGAACGCCCAATTTATCTGAGTGGTGCACATAATGACCCAAAATACCTTCCGATGTTGTGCGGTGCGCTTTTTTTGCGGCATCTGCAAGACCTTTCTTCCGAAGGTAATCCACCGCAGCATCGATATCGCCATTAGTCTCCACTAAAGCCTCTTTGCATTTCATTATCCCAAGACCAGTTTTTGCTCTTAATTCCTGTACCATTGATGATGTAATGTTCATGACATACTCCCCTCAGTTTATTCCGGTTTTGCTTTGGAAAGGTCATCTTCTGATTTTGAAACCGCCACATCCTTATCATTTTTCTCCACCGGTGCTTCAGCTTTCACCGTTGTTGATTTTTTCTGAGTGGCTTCAGAAGTTTCTGGAGTTGGTTTCCCGGTATCTTTAACGGTTTGTTTTTTCTTTGTTTCTTCCGGCATCACGATTTCCGGAAGTTCTTCCGTTTCCTCAAATGCTCTATGATCTATATCTGTCTCCTTCTCCGGTTTTTCCACAAACCGCGAAGGCATACGTTTTTTATAAATTTCATGCCCTTCAATCGCAGCATCCGCAAGCTGTTCCGTAATCAGACGTATCGCTCGAATGGCATCATCATTACCGGGAATCGGAAATTCAACTTCCGTCGGATCAGAATTAGTATCAACAATCGCAACCACTGGAATGCCCAGTTTATTAGCCTCACGAACCGCGATGTGCTCCTTTTTTGTGTCCACGACAAAAACCACACCTGGATGGTCTATCATTGTTCGGATTCCTTTGAGATTTCGTTCGAGCTTCATCCGTTCTTTTTCAAGACGCTGGATCTCCTTCTTACCAAGATCATTATATCCTCCGCTGTCGCGCAAATCCTCAAGATAATCCCACCGTTCAACAGATTTTTTGATGGTTGTAAAATTTGTCAACATTCCACCTAACCATCGATGGGTTACATAGAACATTTTTGAATGGATAGCTGCATCGTGTATTGCTTGTTGAGCTTGCTTTTTTGTTCCGACAAAGAGAATAGAGGAACCATTTGAACATACGTTACGTACAAACTCACTTGCTTCTTTGAATTTTGCCATCGTTTTCTGAAGATCAATGATATAAATACCGTTTCTGTCTCCAAAAATATAAGGTTTCATTTTTGGATTCCATCGTTTGGTTTGATGTCCGAAATGAACACCCGCCTCCAATAGCTGCCTCATAGTGATCTGTGACATATTAAACCTTCCTCCATCAGGGTTTTGCTTCAGTGCGATTCACTTTCCGTTTATTACCCTAAGGCACCCAAAAACGGAATCCTCGCACCTGAATATTTATATATTCATTATAAAGTCTCTTTATAACAAATTATCGTTTCGAGAACTGGAACCTTGCTCGTGCACCTCGTTGACCATACTTTTTCCGCTCAACCTGCCGTGGATCTCTGGTTAAAAATCCCGCTTTTTTCAACGGTGCTCGCAAATTGGTATCATAATCGACAAGCGCTCGTGCCAACCCATGTCGCAAAGCTCCGGCTTGCCCTGAATTTCCACCACCTCTAATATTGGCATAAATATCAAACTTGCCAACCATAGCTGTGACTTCAAACGGCTGAGCGATAATCATCCGAAGTGTCTGTCGTTTAAAATAATCCTCAAGCGTTTTCCCATTAATGTTCACTTTACCATTTCCAGGCTTTATCCAGACCCGAGCAACGGATGTTTTTCGACGTCCTGTTCCATAATATGTTTCCTGTTGATTCACTAAAGATGCCTCCCTGAAAAATTTTACTTCACGGCGTCAACATATTTGTTTTCGTCAAATTTGATTTGAATCGGATTTTGAGCTTCATGAGGGTGTTCGGAACCGGGATAAATTCGTACTTTTGTATTCAACTGTCTGCCCAATCGTCCCTTAGGCAACATACCTTTAATGGCATTGGTCAGCAGTTTTTCCGGTACATTATCCAAAAGCTTTTTAGCGGAAATCTGCTTCATACCTCCAGGATATCCCGAATGATGATAATACATTTTCTGATTAAGCTTCTTTCCGGTCAGAATCACTTTTTTCGCGTTTAAAATTATAACATGATCACCCATATCAATGTGCGGGGTATAATCTGGATGATGCTTTCCCCGGATTAAATGTGCAACCATGCTGGCAATCCTACCGACAGGCTGATCAGTAGCATCAATCAAATACCAATTATGCTTGACATCTTCTTTTCTTACAAACCGTGTTGTATTCATTATTTATACAATCTCCCTTCACATCACTCCACCGGACTTTGTTAAAAGCCACACGGACAGGGAAGTGTATAGTTAGAATATTACCATGTCAAGAGATTTCTATTCTTATAACCTTTATGCCACAAATGATCCGTTTTGTCTTTTCAACTCTTCTTTTCCGAATATGACACATTTACAAGATATAACCCATGAGCTGGCGCAGTCGGTCCTGCTTTCCTGCGATCTCTCGATAAAAAAACCTCTTTAAACTCGCTGACAGTCAATTTCGATTTACCTACCCACAATAGTGTCCCCATAATATTACGAATCATATGTTGCAAAAAAGCGTTCGCTTCAAAAAAGAAACCTATGTATTTTCCCTTCTCCCATAGATCCGTTTTTATCATACGACGTACCCCGTGACTTCCGGAATCGGTCGATGCTTTGAATGAAGAAAAATCATGTTCCCCGACGAGAAAAGCCATACATTCGGATATCGCTTCAAGATTCAAATTCCCTGGTTCATGCACAACTCCAAAACGAGAAAAAGGCGAACGCACCTCTGCTCTGTCAATCAAGTAGAGATAACTTCTGGATACCGCGGAAAAGCGTGCATGAAAAGAAATGTCCACATCGTTGATCTCCATTATTGAAAGATCATCAGAGAGAAGCGCATTGAGTCCTTTTTTTAATTTTGCGCAGGACAATGGTGTAGATGTATGAAAATTGACACTTTGTCCGAGGGCGTGTACACCAGAATCTGTTCTCGCAGCAGCAAAGATTCTTACTGGTGTGTTCGTAATTCTTGACAACACGTTCTCAAGTTCACCTTGAACTGTTCGCACGCCAGGTTGTATCTGATAGCCGTTAAAATATGTTCCATCGTAATTGATTAACATCCATATATTCCGATTTGTGAGTGTTCTCATATCATACAACTCAATTGAATAAACACTTTGCCTTCTGATACGCGACGAGTGTTTCGCGAGCAGCTTTCTCCCACGAAAACTCTGAAGCACGATGCAATCCTCTATTCCCATATTCCAGACGCATGCTCTCGCTTTCAAGCATCCGGGTGCACGTACTTGCCATGTCATCATGGTCTAGAGGATCAAA
>JAFGJC010000265.1 GCA_016929305.1 candidate division CSSED10-310 bacterium
ATAGCGAATTTTTCTGACCAGATGAATGCAAAATTCTTCAACATTAAAATCCTTTGGTAAAAATTTCTGAACTTGAGAGTGATTTAGACTATAGGTTATAGCCACTTCAGGAGTAAATGATTCATCAATCGTCAGGAGAACACCACCCATATCGAAATAGACAGCTTTAATATCCTTCACACTCACCTCCCCGGTTGAATGAAAAAATACTGTACATCGCGCAGTTTACGAATAAAGCAAACTGTGGTCAAACGCTGCGGTTTACTGCTCCAGCAGATTGATAGGATGTCAAGAACCCCTTCGAAGGAAATATTCATCCTATTGACTGTTTAATTAAAGCTGGAATAAGCTTTGTTGTTATGAAAACCCTAGTTACGAAAAACCATCGTTTATTAATAGTGTTGGTGATATATTTAGGATGTCTTTCTTCGTTGGGGAAAGTATCCGCAGAGACATCAGATCAAACTGTGAGTATCGAACCATTCGACTATTCAAAGGTGGTCTTCACGATAGGATCTGAAGAAGCGAAAAAAGGTGGAAGGCTTCGGTTTGACATGTCCGGTGACCCTGCCCATCTGAATCCACTCACCTCCAAAGATAGTTACGAATTGACTGTGAATCAACTGATAATGGGGACATTGATTACCTATGACATAGATAACGATGAACCCTTACCGTATATAGCCGATGGGTGGAAAATCGATGTGCTTCCGGACAGCAGGCAGACGTTTACATTTCATATCAATCCGGATGCTTGTTTTTCCGATGGTCATGCCATCACAGCGGATGATGTTATCTTTTCTTATCGGGTATTCTTTGATGATGATTATCCGACAGCGCACAACAGACCTTATTACAGTTCTATTTCGAAAGCCGAGAAGCTTGACGACCTTACGGTAAGGTTTGAGACCATTGATACCTACTATCTCAATTTTAGCATGCTGGGATCGCTGCAAATATTGCCCCGGCATCTTTATGAGCCCTATATGGTAGCGAAATATAAAGAAAAAAAAGAAAATGTCACACCGAATCTCAGTCTTCATCCTGTAGGATGCGGACCATACACCTTTTCGGAATGGATTCGCGGCAAACATATTCTTCTGCAAAGAGATTGGAAATGGTGGGGAAATAGACTTCCGCATTTCAGTAACTGTTATAATTTTGACATCATCCAGATTAAAATAATAAAGGATCCCAAAATCGCATTTGAGCATTTTAAGAGGGGTGATATCGATTATTATGTTTTCACTGCATCACAGTGGGTAAGAGAAACAGACACGGATGCGTTCAGGAGCGGCAAGCTGCGAAAAATTGAGATTCACAATAAAGTTCCCGGAGGATATACGTTTATCGGTTGGAATCTGATCAATCCTGAGTTATCGAATCTTGCCAAAATGGAGTTTGTGCCGCATTCCTTGTTCGGATCTGCCAAGGTACGGAAAGCCATGACCCATTTAATTGACAGGGAGCTTTATGTTGAAAAATACCGGTATGGATATTCCATGCGGTGCACTTCACCGTTTGGAAACCGTTCGGACTATTCGGATCCCAGTATAAAACCGTACAATTTTGATCCTGATCTTGCATTAAACTTGCTGAAAGAAGAGGGTTGGAATGATCACGATCTGGATACGATACTTGACAAGACGGTGGATGGCAGTAAGATCGATTTCATTTTTACGTTGTTGATTCCGGCTGATTCACCTGCCATGGAAGCGATGGCATCTATCATCCGGGAAGATTTACGAGCAATGGGGATTATCATGAATATCAAGACAGTCGAATGGAATAGCTTTCAAAAGTTGACGGACGATAAAACATTCGATGCGTTTACTATGGGCTGGACCGGCACCATACACCCGGACCCCAGAGGATTATGGCACTCATCCTCCGCAGCACCAGGCGGAAACAACCTGGTTACATACATCAATCCTGAAGTGGACCGTCTGTGCGATGAAGGCGTCAAGACATTGGACAAGGAGCAGCGATTTGATATGTTTCGCCAGATACACCGGATTCTGCATGAAGAACAGCCCTATACCTTTTTAACCGAGCCACTCTGCGACTTGATGGGAGTCAATTCTCGAATACATATCATGTACAATCCCCGAACAGGGGAACCAACATTTGATTATGGAACGGGCGCAATTCAATATTGGTGGATCGAAGAACCAGAAAATAATGAAGGAAAAGCGACACGTCAATGAAAGGTTATTTTCTCCGCAGATTATTGGCTATTATTCCTACCTTCTTCGGTATCACCATTATCGCTTTTATTGTTTTGAATATGGCTCCAGGGGGTCCCGTTGAGCAGATGATTCGGCAGATACGTTTTGGTTCTGCAGGCAAAAGCACATCTACCGCAGCCGGAAGAGCAGCTTCAACAGCCCGAGATACCGGTGTCAATCAGGAAATCATCGAAGCCCTTCAAAAGCAATACGGTTTCGATAAACCAGTCATGATTAATACTCGAATTACTGATCGGAAAGTCGGTGGTATTGACGCCATTGGAATGGTGCTTTTCGATTTGGATCCGAATCGATCCATTGAAATGGAACTCAATCCACGGGGAACAATAATTTTACCGTATCTGGTGCCGGCATTGCTACATCCCAAAGGAAGTGATTACGGTCTTGTTGATCTGGTGTCAAAAAACGGATTGAACGCCATTGAAAAAAAACGAAACGTTTTGTTGACGATACCGATTCTGTACTATCCTTTAGAACGGCAAACCGCTCGAATTCAAGCTGGATTGACCTCTTCCAGCGATTTGCTGACGCTAGCCATGAAAAGCGATGCTGAAGAACGGCTGTCTTTACTCAGAACTGCACGGGCAATGGAGTATATGATGGCGGATTCGGGAGTGCTGCTGGACTGGGGATGGCGTAATCCGATTTCCATTCCCTTTCTCGATTGGATTGCAGATATGTTTGGTCCCGAAGCGGTCCAATCACCCGCTCATCTTGAAAATTGGTGGATGGAATACCGAACGACCCTGGATGATGGAATTATCCGCAAAT
>JAFGJC010000266.1 GCA_016929305.1 candidate division CSSED10-310 bacterium
AATATGATATCCGGCAAGGATGCTGTTGGGATTCCTGACAGACTTTTATTTTTTCTCTCAAACTTCAAAGTTTCCCTCTCCTCTCTGGTTCAGATTTTTAGGGTTAAGGAAAGTATAAATATTATTTATTGTTCTGGTTCAGCTATTGAAATACGCGAGGCATTCGCCTGCTTCAACTGATCAAGTACTCTTATATAAACCCAATATTGAGTGTCCTGGTCCGTTTTAACGGAGACAACCAGGTTTGGTCTTTCAGTGATTTTTTTCTGTATGACATTCTTGACTAAATTGACATCTATGGGATTATCATCAATCAATACTTCTCCCTGGGCGTTTATTAAGAGATTGGTAATATTCTGGCTTCTAACCGCTTTTGTTTCACCTTTTGCTGGTAAAACAAGACCAATCCCTTTATCAACGTCAATTGTGGTCGTTACAAGAAAAAATATTAAAAGAAGGAAAGCAATATCAGCTAATGATGACGTTGGTATTTCTGCCTCTCTGTTTTTTCGTTTTCTTACCAACATTTCTTACTTTTCTCCAAGTTTATTATTTAACTTTCGCTGTCTCAATTAAGCTATCTACAAATTCAACTGAACTTTCTTCCATATCGATGATAAGACGATCGATTTTTGAAACGAAGTAGTTGTTCAGAATTTGGATAATAACCGCGACAAGCAAACCAAACAGCGTCGTCAAAAGGGCCACAGAAATACCACCGGCAACGATTGAAGGTGTGATGTCGTTTGCTGCTTCAATGTTTTGGAATGCAAGGATCATTCCCCATACCGTTCCTGTAAATCCCAACATCGGAGCAACGCTGATAACTGTATTCAGCCAAATGAGACCTCTTTCAAGAAAAGACATCTCAATGGAACCGGCATTCATAATCGCTTTTTCCACTGCTTCGATACCATGGTCAGAGCGGACCAGTCCGGCGTGAAAAATAGACGCGATCGGTCCCCTTGTATTTGAGCAAACTTCAATGGCAGCAGCAACACCGCCTTCTTTTAATGCGCCCTGAATTTTTTGTAAGAAGTTCCGTGTATTTATGGAAGCGCGAGTTAGTGTAATCAATCTCTCTACACTAATTGCAAGGCCGAATACAAAAAGAACAAGAATCGGCCACATCATTCCTCCGCCCTTAATAAACAGATCAATCATTAGAAGTTTCCCTCCAGTTGGTTAATGCTTTTAAAAGTAATTTGCAATGATTATAACCAATTTTTTCAAAAAAGTCAATACTTTTTTTCACAATTTGGTTTATTGCGGAATAACAATCCCCGCAATTTGTGCTGCTTCAGGAAAAAGTTTGGCTGCTTCCTGAACTTGTTCATCACCCCTTCTGATAAATTGATAATAATATTTTGAGTCCCATAAATTTCTGGCTATTTCACTCTTCAACATAACTTTAATATATTCAATATCTTCGTCGATCTCTGCTTCATCAACTTCTATATTTTGAGTTTTAACAAGCTGATTAAAGTCCATCATTATTCGATCTGTTATTGAAAAATTATCTCTGAAATATTCAAAATTATTGGCCAGATCAGCATGTTTTGTCACATATTGCGATGCAAATTCGAAAAAGATGCGGTTTGCCATCAACTTGGCGGTAGATTTTGTCAGCCGTTCGGACTTGATCGTGACATCTGGCGTGATACCACCCCCGCCATAGACTTTTCTATGCGAGTTTGTATAATAGACAGGTTTAGTCGCTGTACTATCTTCGATAGTGTTGGGGTCAATATCATCATAGCCTTCAGCATAATAGTCTGCGAGTCCATTGGAGTACGGCCGCTGAATGAGTCGTCCGCTCGGCGTATAATAACGTGCTGTGGTTAAGCGAAGCGCCGAACCATCCTTCATACCAATTTGGTTCTGAACCAGCCCTTTACCAAAACTCGTTTCACCAACAATCAGGCCTCTGTCCCAGTCCTGCACAGCTCCAGCCACAATCTCGGAAGCACTGGCAGAGCCTTTATCGATCAGGATGATAAGAGGAAAATGAGGATGAGTGTTTCTGTCGGTGGAATAGAAGTCGTCATTGGTTTCCGGCCTTCTGCCGCGCGTATAGACAATCTTTTTGTTTCCTGCAATGAACTTATCTGCAATCATGACCGCCTGGTCGAGATAGCCACCGGAGTTTCCGCGTAAATCGAGAAGAAGTTTTTTCATCCCTTCTCCTTCTAATTCCAGTAGTGCTTCTTCAAGTTCATCAACGGTTGTTTTAGCGAATCTACCGACATAGATATAGCCAATTTTATCAGTCAGCATGAATGATGTCATTACACTGTAAATGGGAATTTTGTCTCTGGTTATGGTGATATCAAACGGCTTTTCAACACCGGGTCTGCGAATCGTTACAGTGACTTTTGAATCTTTGGGACCTCGAAGCTTGTTGAACACATCCTGCTCCGTAATACCGTATGCAGATTTACCCTCAATTTTAATCAACTGATCTCCCGGTCGTATTCCGAGCGCTTCGGATGGTGAGCCGGCGATGGGTGAAATGACAGTAAGAACTTTGTCCTTTATGATAAATTCGATCCCAATGCCATGATAATGTCCCGTAAACTGCTCATTGATTTTATTCATCTGCTTGGCTTCGATGTAAACAGAGTGAGGGTCCAGCTTTTCCAGCATGCCTTCTATGGCGCCTGTTACTACCTCTTCTGTTTCAATCTCCTCGACGTAATATTTTTTGACATAAGTAAAAACATCCATGAAGCGCCGTATCTGTTCATAGACATTGTCACTTGCAACGAGAAATTTATCCATGACGCTGCCGAACAGCAAGACGGTTGCCAGTGCAATGATGATTATCTCTAATCTGTGCTTCTTCATATTTATCTACCTTTACTCAATGATTTTTTGCGAAAAGATTAATGTCCATTCCTTACGGGCTGATAGCTCAATTTGCCAGTTTGGCATTAATACTGAACTTTGATAGACTTTCTCAAAACCACCCTCCGATTGTGAGATCGTTTCAATGGGAAAACGCCACATATCAGTCAGTGCGTTGAAACTCAACTGAATATCGATTCCAATCCATTCATCCTTCAGTCCTGCTTTTCTGACATTTTTAACAACTCCGGTGCTGGCCAGCCTGGAATCCTCAAGCGTTACGCCGGGAAAATGGTAGTAACGATCGTGTGCGTTTCCTGCTAACAGGGAATAATTAAACTCGATCCCGAACCATAACTGAACCGACGTATCCTCTAAATTTCGCAGCTTATATTCGTATGTCAAGGAGGCGTTGTCAGCATTAATTCCAATTACTTTTTCAATTTGTATTTTTCTCGCTTGACCCGCGACATTTACAGACCCTTCATTTACCATCACTATGTTCAACTTATCGTTCTGCCTTTTTGTTTCGCAGGTGTATGTGCCGAGGACGAAATTCCCTGCTTCTTGATAACGGCATGATTTAACGGATTCAATGTCTGTCCCTGGAGAGAAAAAATGGTCTATCAAAGAACACCGGCGATACCAGTCGTAATGCAAATGTTCATGCAGATTCTCTTCCTTTGAAACGACATGGTCATGAATGCTGGCCACTTCATTTCCGTTATTATTTTCAGGATTAGTGGGCGGCAGCGAAAGTAGTTTGCGATGATACCCTTCCTCACGGCGTGACATGGTGTCCAGTAGATTGATGGATTTGGGTTTATAATCCATCTCAAAAATCGATCCGCCGCGATTCGGTGCAAAATAAAGATTCCAGAAATTTGTTTCCACGAGAACTTCCTCGCGGCCGTCAGCATCGAAATCAAACCGATTCACATCAATCCATGCAGCTTTTCCCTGATTCTCTGCTGCCAATTTATCGAGCAGTGTTTCAGCCTTAATCATGTGGCTGTACACTGCGTAGCGGATATTGTTCAGATAGAGCCCGCCGAATACACCGTGCCAATACGGGCAGTTGCACTGCCCGGCCCAAAGATGATCCTGTGCCTCAAGCAGGAGTTTGTTTTTTGAATATTTTTTACTCAAGGCTTCGATTTTTTCACTGACAAGAAGTGATTTTTTATGCATATTATTTGACTCGGGATACTTTGCCAGGAAGTTTCTCCAGAATCCGCCGCGGACATAGACCTTATACTGATCGAAAAGATTGCAGTCCTTAAGCTGAGATTCAAAATGTTCATATTCATGAATTGCTTTGGAT
>JAFGJC010000267.1 GCA_016929305.1 candidate division CSSED10-310 bacterium
AAAATTTACCATAATCAGATTTCAATTTACACGGCATGAAATGATATTCTAGAATGATTCCCAATGATGAATAAGCAGCGAACTGTTAGTTTTCTTATTGGAATTCTTCTGTTTTGTGGACTGCTTAGAGGTTTTTTTCTAATTGCATCGACACCTCCATGGCAAGCCGCAGATGAAGTAACCCATTTTGAAGCTATGTATATGTATGCGGCATCTTTTCCTGATGTATACTCCATTAAAACTGATGTGGATGTCCAGCGACAGATCATTGAATCGATGACCGCTTTTGATTTTTTTAAATACGTTAAAGTACCTCAACCCGAACCATTACCTGACTGTTTCGCTGACACTCCATTCCTGGAAGCCGCTCCGACAAAGATCGGTCGGCAGCCCTTGTATTATTGGATCGTCGGGTTTTTATCCAGATGGACATCATCAAGCCTTCTGGGACAACTGTTTGCAGCGCGAACCATCAATCTTTTTTTTGCGATTAGTGCTGTTTTTGTATTGATTACAGCTATTCGTACAATGTTTCCATTCCGGAAATCAATTCCGCTGCTAGCGGGATCTTTTGTAATCTGGCATCCAGGTCTCTGGCATTTATGTTCCTCTGTCACCCAGGAATCCTGGAATCTTCTTCTCAGTTCACTTTTTTTTCTGTGTTTCATCCGATCCTATTTAAAAAGCTCAAATTCGACAATCTCCCGCATTTTTTGGATAACGCTTCTGCTTACAATTCTCACGCGCTGGACGCTTTTCATCTCACTTGCCTATTGGATTGTCTTGATCTTGCTGATCATCCCTCTGCCATTTGATTTTTTAAACAAATTTGCATCGCTTAAAAATAGACTCCTGATGTTGATTGCAATCCTATTGACAACAGCTTTCTATATGCTTTTTCTTGCTTTTTCCGGATCAGACACATTGAAACATGAACTTCAAATGGCTGTTACGGGTCTGTCTGCATTTATACACCACCCAATCCAGCCGTTACTGCATCATGGCGGAACCCTGTTTCACACATTTTGGGGAAGTTTTGGTTGGTTGACTTTGTCAATTCCCGGGTTTTCTAGTGTTCTGTTCATATTTATAACCATTTTTATTGTCTTTAGCGGTGTCACGGCTATTGTATATGCAAAAAAAGAGCAGCGTTGGATTTTTACTGCAAGTATCGGAATGATAGGTTATCTGATATTCATTACCTTGATTCGTGCATCGTCAAGCGAACCGGCTATACAGGGCAGATATTTATTCCCTTCCATCCCAGCGATCGCTCTCTGCTTTACAGGATTATCGTCTATCCTGTCGCAGAAACGACGCAACTTTTTTCTTGGTGGAGTTCTTCCCATCTTAGGATTAATGATAGCGGATTGGGGTGCAATTTGTGGAGGTCATTTCTTTGCATTTCACATATCACATTATCGTGAAAGTCCCATGAAGCAAGCCTTAAGATACCTGAAATGGTCTGGAGATGATTCTGTAGGAATTTACATAAATTTTACTTCATCTTTTGCACGTGAATATATGTTTGGTGGATGGTACCCCAATGAAAATGCGTCACATGTCTGGTTTAGAAAAACTGCTGGAGTATCAATACCTATGATGCCTCAGCGCGAGTTTTTTATAAAAATCAGAGCATTGCCATATCAACCTCAGGAACAGGTATCATGCAAATTAAGAATTCTTTTTAATAAATCATTCGTTGGTGAAAAAACTCTTGATAGGGGATGGAATGAGTTCGTTCTTCGCGTGCCATCAGATCTTATTGAATCACCTTTCAATACTGTTCTTTTTGTCTGTGATCAGGAGCGGTCTCCAAAGAGCCTGGGTGAAAGTGATGACCCAAGAATCCTTTCCATTGCATTGGAATGGATACAGTTTCAGGACAATCTGGCTTCCGAAGATGAAAGATTTGAAAAGTCATGCACAAATCTATCCATTGAAAAACCGTATCCGTATATTTTGTTATTAAATGGGATGGGAATTATCTCCACCTCCCCCATCGACACCTCAATCACTTTTCAAACTGACAGCGGAAATTTTTACCGTATGAATGTCAACACACCAGCATACTATCCTCAAGGATCCGAAAAATTGCATTCGTTTGGATTAAAGAGTCCGATAACTCATACACTAAAACTCTTACCTGATATTCTTAAGCATTGTAAGGCGGGTTTGCCGGGTATCTGGGGGTATGGATGGTTTCAAATCAGCATTATGACGGGATATTTTATCAGTTATATTCTCGGTTTAATCACAATATTCAATCGCAAAAGCATGTAAAAATACCTGAATAAAAAAGTGTTATCAACCTGATGATTACAGGGTTTTGATCTTTTGTAAAGATGACGTTATTCCTGCTCTTGACCCCGTTATTTTTGAGTGTTAGGGTAGCGAACTGGCAGTCGAATTGTGTATATGACATTTTGCGATCAGGCTGAATCAAGTTATTTTCTTGAAAATGAAGAGGAGAGTAACAGGTGAAAGTCAAATCAGGATTTTTAATGGTTTTCGTATTGATGATGGCTTTATTGGGATGTTCGGGAACGAAGGATGCAGGACCCAAAGCTCTTGATGGAGAGATTTCCCAGACCTTTCTGGACGATGGTTCAGTAAAATTCTCTGTTGTCTTGGAAGACGAACCGGTGGGACAGATTCGGTATGCCTGGACATTTGGAGATGAAAGAACGGTGTATAGTGAAGAAGAACTCCGTAAAGAAGGTGTGCTGCAACCGGACGAAAATTTGAAGAATCTTTCTCAGATCGATTTATTTAGCCGACTTGATGCTAACAGATTACTCAACACTGAAGAAACACCGATTCATAAGTATGAAGAATCCGGTGTCTACGAAATTATGGTTAAAATACTGGATGAGAAAAACAATTTTGGTCAGTATAGCACATATGTCCGCTCAGGATACGGAATCGTGAATTACATTCCCTGGATCGGTGTACTGGGATTGTGCTTGGCATTAGTATTTTACTTATACATCAGGAAATTGCCGGTAGGTAATGATACGATGCGTGATCTGTCCGTTGCGATACAAAAGGGAGCTATGGTTTTTTTAAAGCGTGAGTACAGCTATCTCGCTCGATTCATTGTAGTTGTTTTCTTTCTTTTATGGATTTTTATCAGCTTTTGGACATCGATTGCATTTATCGGAGGTGCGTTATGTTCGATGCTTGCAGGTTATATTGGTATGGAGTCTGCGACGCGAGCTAACGTTAGAACTGCAGAGGCAGCACGAGCATACGGGCAGGCCAAAGCGTTGTTTGTAGCTTTTCTGGGTGGAGAAGTCATGGGATTGGCTGTCGCAGCCCTTGGATTACTGGGTGTTGGCATTGTTTTTTATTTCTTTGGAACACCCGATATGGTTCAGTACATCAGTGGCTTTGCTATGGGCGCTAGTTCCATTGCGTTGTTTGCTCGTGTGGGCGGTGGAATTTATACCAAAAGCGCGGATGTCGGCTCGGATCTTGTAGGTAAAATTGAAGCCGGAATTCCTGAAGACGACCCCAGGAATCCAGGTGTCATTGCAGATAATGTCGGTGACAACGTCGGGGATGTTGCGGGGATGGGAGCAGATATTTTTGAATCCTATGTGGGATCCATCATCGCCACGATCACCATCGGTGCGACACTGGCAGTTTTTACATTTCAGCATATGTTATATCCGTTAATCGTCGTTATGCTGGGTCTAATCGCTTCAGTCATCGGATTTGGTTCAATAAAGATATTTCAGCATAAAGATCCTGCTGCAGTATTGCGGTTATCGACATATGTCGCTGCGTTTCTCATGATCATCGGATCATTGATTGCCGCCTTAATTTTGTTTGACTTTGGAAGAGCAATTTCGGTTTGGTTGGCGATGGTATTCGGTTGTGGTTGCGGTATACTTATCGGGCTGATCACCGAGTACTACACATCTGGAAAACCCATACAGAATATAGCCAAGAGTTCTGAAACCGGTGCAGCTACAAATATTATTACGGGGTTGGCTGTCGGTATGGAATCCGTAGCTTTACCGGTTTTGACGATATGTCTAGCCATATTTCTTGCTTATAAGCTTGCCGGTTTATATGGTATCGGCATTGCCGCTGTGGGGATGCTGGCGACAACGGGAATAACCATGAGTGTAGATGCTTATGGTCCTATCGCAGACAATGCAGGCGGGATTGCAGAGATGGCAGGCTTGGGTTCAGATGTCAGAAAAATCACTGACAGCCTTGATTCACTTGGCAACACAACAGCAGCTATCGGCAAAGGCTTTGCCATCGGTTCTGCCGCATTGACTGCACTTGCATTATTTTCTGCATACACAAGAGTGTTTTCCGCGGATTTTTCCATCGATATTATGGATTCAGTTGTCGTCATCGGACTATTCATAGGAGGTGTGTTACCCTTCTTCCTGGCGTCTAAGACCATGACTTCGGTTGGTAAAGCTGCTTTTGAAATGATACGGGAAATCAGACGGCAATTTCGTGAAATACCAGGACTAATGGAAGGAAAAGCAAAACCAGATCCGTCTCGATGTATTGACATTTCCACTCAGGCTGCAATACGTGAAATGATTGTTCCGGGATTGACAGCTGTCATTGTTCCCGTGCTAGTCGGTTTGATTCTCGGACCGCAGGCTCTAGGCGGAACTCTTGCTGGCGCAACCGTCACAGGAGTATTGCTTGCACTCATGATGGCCAACAGCGGCGGTGCATGGGACAATGCTAAAAAGTGGATTGAGATTGGAAATCTGGGAGGTAAAGGCTCTGAAGCTCATCATGCAGCGGTTGTCGGTGACACTGTTGGTGATCCATTTAAAGATACTTCCGGACCAGCAATGAATATCCTAATCAAGCTGATGAGTGTTGTTGCTCTTGTAATCGCTCCACTATTACTCTAAGGTTAACATTTCAAAATAAGGGATTGCTACGATTTCTATTGTTTATGTTTGATCGGGAAGCCTGATAATATATGGCAAAAACGGTATTTTATTTGACACCATCAGTTGCGATGCTTGGAGCCCGAATCAGTCTAGTTGAACTCCTTATACATATCGACCGAAATCGCTACAAACCAATCGTTATTTGCCCTAGAGAAGGACCTCTCTGCGACCGTTTACGAGAGATTGATATTGATATTCGCATCATTCGTTTTGGCAGTTGGCGAAAAGTTAAACATTGGCCACTCATTCCAAATGCGATCCGTCAACTCATCAATGCCGCGCAATCTGAAAAGGTACAATTATGGCATAGCAATGAGTTCTGGTCTTTTCCTTATGTGTATCGCGCGGCAAAGCGGCTAAACACCCCAACGATATGCCATTTTCGATGTTCAAGAAATCCACAACAACTACCTCCAAGAAAACTTCATAACTACTATGTTCCCAAAGCGGACAGAATTATTGCTCTTTCAAAAGCTCAAAAACGTTTGTTTGAGAAAATACCTGAAGTTAACTCCAAGTTTCTGGTCATTCCTAATGGTGTTGACACTGAACGGTTTTTAAATCATGACGGTGCCGCATTTCGAAGGGAATTAAGCATTAATGGAGATGATTTTCTAATAGGAATGGTGGGTCCTGTCAGCGAGCATAAGGGAGTTGAAGAATTCCTCTCAGCATGTTCCGTTCTCACCAATCGAATTCCCAATTTGAAGGCAATTATCGTCGGACCGGACAGACATAAGAATTTTACAGAAAAAATGCGGTCACTTTCCATGCGTTTAAACATTGCCAACCGGGTTTTGTTTACGGGCTTTCGTCAAGACATACCCAATATTATGGCCGGTCTTGATTTACTGATTACGCCGTCTCGCGAGGAAGCGTTCGGTCGAGTGCTTTTGGAAGCCATGGCTGTTGGCACGCCGATCATTGCATCACACGTCGGTGGAATCCCTGAGATAATCTCTTCACCTGAATTGGGTATTTTAGTTGAATCTCAAAATGTCGAGCAGATAACAGACGCTGTCCACAATTTATTTTTACACCCGGAACTCAGAAGAAAAATCTCAGAAAAAACGCGTGAACACGTCCGGAAAGAATATTCCATAACGCTCCATGCCAAGAGGATACAGAACGTTTACGACGAATTACTGGGATAATAATTCATAGTATTATTGGTCATTGTAAAAGAAAACAGGTTCTTGCCATTACCCTGTTTAGGATTTATCATCATCTGTGCAGGAAGGTGAAGGAGTTCTATGGTAACAATTTCGGATATCATTGAAAAATATCGATCATATCGAGATGAAGATACAGAAATTGAAAAAATTAAAAAAGCCTATGAACTCGCCAGAGACGCTCATGAAGGTCAACAACGAAAATCAAAAGCACCCTATATCATACACCCACTATCCGTCGCGCTAACGCTTGCAAAACTGGAACTAGATTGGGAAGTTATATGCGCAGCACTGCTTCACGATACGATTGAGGATACAAATTTAGATTCAAACATTCTTTTTAATAAATTCGGTGCTGGTGTCGCTTCACTCGTTGAATCATTAACCAAGATAAAATCAGCAGCGATATCTCAGCATAGTGAGAAAAAACATGCTGAGATTGAATCGATGAGGAAAATAATTCTTGGGGCTGCGCAAGATGTGCGGGTTCTACTGATTAAACTTTCTGACCGATGGGATAATCTCAAAACGTTGGAGCATCTTAGTCGGGACCGGCAAAAATCAATTGCTCAGGAAACCATCGATATCTATGCTCCAATAGCTAATAAGCTGGGTTTGACGGTCATTCGTGAAGACATGGAGAATCTTTGTTTCAAATATCTAAAACCGCGGCAGTTCATAAAATTCGAGCAGCGGCGGTCTATCAGTAAAAAGTTTATTGCCAAACCACTCCGGGAATTTAAAAAACAGCTTCAAATCCATTTGCGAGAAGCAAATCTTGATAACACGATCATTGAACACTATCAAACGCCCTACCAGATATATTCAAAAACGATGCAGAAAATACAGCCCAAGATACTAGATTTTATTATCATGGTACCAACTGTACGTGACTGTTATCTATGTTTAGGTGTGCTACATGAACATTTCACACCTCTTCCCGATTCAACGATTAAGGATTTTATCTCCGTTCCTCGCTCTAATGGATATCAATCCTTACACACGAAAATTCTTTGTTATGAAACCATATTCAGTGTCAAGATCAGAACAGCGGAAATGGATGAAGTTGCTAATTATGGCATTCTTGCAAAAGTCGATGGGAAATCCTTTAAAGAATTACAGATCTGGATCGATCTGTTGAAAGATATTGCGGCAGATGAATTGGATTCCAAGCGTTTCATTAAAGGGATACAAGATGCGTCTGAAGCAGATCGAATTTACGTTTCCACACCTAAAGGCGATTATTGGAGTTTTCCGCGAAATGCCATTGTTCTTGATTTTGCCTATCGAATTCATACTGACATCGGAAATCAGTGCCAGGGTGCTATCATGGATGATCAACATGTGGATATTGCTGATGAATTGCGTGACGGCGCAATAGTCAGAGTTATAACTTCCAGGGATGTTCACCCTAAAACCGAGTGGTTGAATAAAGTTAAAACCCCCCGTGCACGAAACGCCATCAGAAACTGGCTTGAAACACAGAAACGAATAAGAAGCAGAGATTTCGGGAAAAAAATACTCTCTCTGGAAATGAACCGTTATAATCTTATTCTTGATGATATTATTAAAACGCCTGAAATGCTGGAAATTATTGAGAAAACTGGTGCACAAAATTTTGACGATTTTTTTTCGAAAATCGGTCGTGGAATTCTCACTACACGCGATGTTATCACTCACTTTGTGTCACCAAAAGATCTTAAAAGAGTATTAAAAAAGGAAACGTCGAGATTCCCAGGTTTTTTCCAGAGATTCTTTAAGGAACATAAAAGTCAGGTTTTTCAGATTACTGATATACACGATGCCTATATTAAATTA
>JAFGJC010000268.1 GCA_016929305.1 candidate division CSSED10-310 bacterium
ACCTTGGAAAAGTATTTGCTTGACTAGAAGGTATCATCGGAGGAAATATATCAGCTTATGAAACAGTTTGAAGTGTTTGAACTTACAATGTCAGGCATGGAGCCAGGTGAAGATTGGGTCCATGTTGATGTCAATGCTGTCTTTGAAATCAATGGCAATAAACATCATCGAAAAGGCTATTATGCAGGAAACGGATTATATCAAGTAAATTTTCTGCCACAAGAGACAGGTCTCCTTCGTTATCAAGTCAGCGGCATTGTATCCGCTGCAGGTGAGGAGCAGGTGGAGCCTGCGGCCAAAGGAAGACATGGTTTGGTCAGAGCAGTTGGAACGAAATTCGAATATGAGGATGGAACAAAATACCTGCCATTTGGCACCACAGTTTATGCATTGCTTCATCAGGAACAGGAACTTGTTGAACAGACCATGCAATCCATGAAGGAAGCACCTTTTAATAAAATCCGTTTCTGCGTGTTTCCAAAATACTTTGATTTCAACCGCAATGAACCGAAAGTTTTTGCATTTGAAAAAAACGAGGATGGGACCTGGGCTGTGAACCGACCCTGTATGGCATTTTGGGAGGAACTGGAATATCGGATAGCCCAGTTTGACCAAATGGATATCCAGGTGGATTTGATTCTTTTTCATCCATACGATCATTGGGGGTTTATGCATCTGACCCGGGAGGAATGCTTGACCTATCTGGAGTACATGATACGCAGGCTTTCGGCTTATCCGAATCTTTGGTGGTCTTTGGCCAATGAATATGACCAGATGGTTGATTTTGACCTTCAGCGTTGGGAGGATATTGCAGCCTTTTTACGTCATCAGGATGGTTATGGTCATCTTCTGAGCAACCATAATTTCGTGATTCCATGGGATTTTTCCAATCCGGATATTACACATGTCTGCCTGCAGGCATCCGATGCACAGGAAATTCCACTTCTTTTGAAAAAATATGGAAAACCAGTCATTTATGATGAGATGGGCTATGAAGGCAACATCCCCTATGGCTGGGGCAATCTGTCTGCTTTTGAAATGGTTAACCGCTTCTGGAAAACCATGTGTTATGGCGGTTATGCAACCCATGGCGAAACCTATATGGACAAGATGAATGATGACCAGGTTCTCTGGTGGAGCAAGGGTGGAAAACTCAAAGGGGAAAGTCCTGCCAGAATCCGTTTCTTGCGTGAATTGATTGAATCCTTTACCGCAACACCAGAATTGTATCAACCAGAAAATGGTTTAATAATCGAGAGCCAGAAGCAATTAAAAGAATTACTATCCAAGAACATTCCCGGAGTCTCCGACAACCCTGTGTTTATCTGCATGACAAAATTGAATGATGAGCAATTTAAGCATATGGTCAAGTTTTTTACACAGCCAATCCTTCATGTCGGGGATAAAGTATATCTGCGATATTTTGGCGATATGTGTACAATTTACGCCAATATCGAGCTCCCTGAAAATCATCAATACACGATCGAAATCATTGATGTGTGGGAGATGACCCGAACGATTGCAGCAGAGCATGTTAATGGCAAGGTGGAAATTGCACTGCCCGGTAAACCGGGAATCGCTGTGCTGGCTACTGCGGAATAAAACGCACTTAGAGCTATTACTATCATTTGCAAGAGGAGATCGCTTTTTATGAGAAGATTACATCATGTATTTGCTGCATCATGTGTTTTGCTGGTTATGATGACATCTGCATCATGCAATAATAGTAGTGTCACTTCGCAGCAGGATAATATTACTAGTGCTACAGAAACTCAGCCTGAAGAGTATGGTTATATCAATGAGACCAGTAAGATCCCGGCCTCAGGCGAGCTACTCGTCGGGTATGAACCATTGACACCGTCATATCGGGATGTAACGATTGGCTCGATTGATAAAGTTCTTAGTCCAATTCCACATATCAGGATCAAAGGTAAATTTTCACAAGAAGATCCAATATCGTTTAGTATTTATCTTCCTTCAAAGGAATTATGGGAAGGTCGATTTTTTCAAATGGTTTATCCACTTTATTCCGAAAATGCGTCTGATCAAACGCTTGGTTTTCACTTTGACAGTAAAGCCTATACTGTTCAGACCAATAGCCGACTCGGCTACATGGGCAATGCGGCGGCAGCAAATCTGTCAAGAACGATCGCCGCAAATTTTTATGACTACAGCGAAAAGATCTATGGCTATATCTATGGCGGCAGCGGCGGTTCTTACCAGACAATCGGCGGAGCAGAAAGCGACAACTGCGTTTGGGATGGTGCTGTTCCCTATATAATCGGGATACCTTCTTCTATGAATAATTTCTTGATTAGAGGGTTTGCACGCATCATACTGGCTGATAAGGCAGAACTAATCGCGGATGCCGTAAGGCCAGGCGGAAGTGGCGACCCGTATTCGGGGCTTTCAGAAATCGAGAAGAGTGTTTTGACAGAAATCAGCAAATTGGGAATACCCCTTATCGCATGGGATGACTATGAGTATTTGCTAGGGCTAAAATCAAATCTTTTGGATCAAAATGTCCCTGTTGACTATATTAAAGCCTTTTGGACAGAATCAGGATACTTAGGAACGGAAAAATCTGACCTTGGCGACCTGTTTCGCAAACTTCGCACAAACGGCTCATTCAGTGAAGCTCAACTTGCGGCAGCTGCTTATCATCGATACGCAATACCGGGGCCAAACTACTATGCCTGGGATCATTTGCGTGCAGATGATGGTGAACCCATGTACCCGCAATTTTCTGCTGATCCCCCCAATACATTCATGGGAACGACTAGCGCTGTGTCTGGCGGCGCAGTATATGACGGTAATATCAAGTGTAAGATGATTGTTGTTGAGAACATGAAAGATGTTGATGCATGTCCCTGGTCAGGTGACTGGTATCGAGCACGGGTTGCTGAGTCTTTGGGCAGTCATTACGAGGATAGCTTCAGAATCTGGTTCAATGAGAACGCTGACCATATCGGCAGTGATGTGCAGGCCTCTCGTTCACATCGGCTTATTTCCTATTTTGGTATTGTACAACAAGCTTTACGTGATGTAAGCGCATGGGTCGAAGAAGGAATCGAGCCAGCAAAATCAACTGCCTACCGCGTAGTAGACAGTCAGATTATCTTGGCTCCGTACGCTGCAGAAAGGCAGGGTATTCAACCCGTTGTCACGTTGTCTGTCAATGGTTCTGATCGAGTTGATATCGTTGCTGGCCAGCAAGTTGAATTTGAAGCGACTATTGAGCTAACACCAGGATCCGGAAAGATTGTTTTAATTGAATGGGACTTTTCGGGCACAGGAGATTATAAATCTGTTGGGTTTGAACGTGAACAGGATGGCAAATTAAATATAGTTGCTGACTTCACATATGGGGAAATAGGTACATATTTCCCCACAATACGTGTAACAACTCAACGCGAGGGTGATTTAGATACCCAATATGGAAATGTTCGGAATTTAGGGCGTGTCAGGGTTGTTGTCAGTCAGCCATAATACCACTTTTATCTGAAGTGAAAATGCAAATTGTAAAACTTTGGTTTGGGTGTCCGAACTCTCTCCGCCCCAAAAATGCCCTGCGCAAGCGGGGCATTTTTGGGGCGGAGAGAGAGGTATTCGAAACTTCGGACGGGTATTACCCGTAGACATGATTTCCAGTTGCGATAATGTTGATATACTAATATATATTATGATTTATCGTCACAGTACAAACGACTTTTATCAGGCATTTTTCTCATGTTATTATAATTTTTATTATATGTCTATATATATTATTTTCAAGTGAGTCAGAAACAAAATGCATCTTAATCTACAATATTTTTGCACCTGATCCATCGAAGATAAGTATTAGCTCAAACTATTTGTTGAGGGAGTTAATTTCTGCTTCCAGGGTGGCGATTTGTTGCATTAATTCGTCAAACGAAGGTGCATTGCCAAATATCATACCTCGCATGACGTCGTAGTCAGATTGAAGCACGGCGCGTCTGTATTCGGGCGGAACAAGTTTCAGGGTTTCGATTTTTGCATTATCATACTGCGCCCATCCCCGCGGGTAAAACTGTTTTTTAAATTCGACCACTTTTTGCAGTAAATCCACGTTTTGCAAAGATGAATCTTTGACACTTGACTGCATCATGCAGTACAAGTCATAAAAGTGACGCGAATATCTGGCAGGCATTTGCGATGATTCGGGACGGTTGGCTTCGTGGTGTAGAATCGTTGCTTTTTCCCAGAAGGTTCGTTCCGGAGAAACAGTCAAAACTTCCGTGCTTGGTTGAACAAATACCTGAGAATAAAATTCGGCGGCATATGGTGTGATGACTTCTTTTCTCGCAGGTGTCCACGCGGCCAATGCCCCAATTTCAAGGCGAATGGTTTGCAGAATGGAATCATCCTCGAAAATATGAGGGTACTTGAAGTTGATCGTTTGTGGGTCGATCTCATCGATAAACATGTCTGTGTCAATTCCTAACAAGATAGATAATTCTTGCTGAATGTCAGGAAGTAAATCCTGACGCAAAAATGCTTCAGCTCGAAGATTGGCTTCTTTATTGAAAAGATCCTGTTTTGAATTTGTGCGTTTCTCCCAGGGCTCGTTTATCGAATACCCTAATACGCGCCAATCTAATATCAGGTCGATATCCTCTGAAAAACGACGGATAAGGCGGAAGGCTTTTGAAAGGCTTGTTCCGCCCTTAAATACTAATACGTTGTTCCACTTAGACGTGCGGAACAAATAATCCAAAGTTAAGCAAACCCAGAAGTCCTTTTCGATAATTGCTTCGTGAAGATTCATTTTTTCTGCAGTGTTACGGAACAGGGCAATTCTGTCAGTTTCAGATGCTTTAGCTATTGAATACATGATTCCCTCCTATTCGCAGATTCGCTTGATTGCTGAATATATCCAAACAGTGGTTTGTTGAGATTCTTTCAGTAATACGCTTTTTTCTTTTTCCGTAAGCTGTAAACGAAGTTTTTTTATGATTGCATTATCAACCCTCTCTTTACCCAATGCTTTGAGCGCTTGAACCACCATTGCAGTTTTGTAGGACATGCCGGAAATTTCTTTGTTATTTCTATGTTTGTATTCAATTTGAGAATTTCCGATGTCATACGTGCGATACGGACCATCACTAATATATGACCATTTTGCCGCAACTTGGGTAGACAATCCTAACTGATTCAGAGCTGTCTCACCCGAAGGCGCGATTGTCCAGTTAAAATTACGAGCCAGAGCAAAGGCTATCTGATGCATTGATGGCGCAATATACTCCTTCAACAATTCGCTGTACTGCGGTCTGTCATACACTCCAGGTAAAATGCGCCTTAAGAATCCTTCCTTTTCGAAACGGGAAAGCGATTTGCGTACCGTTTCATAATCGGCTATGTCTAAAAAATCTGAAATTCCAAAAACCGCCTCTGCATTTGCAGCATATATGCGATTCTCAATTATCCTTTTTATTGAATCGGCCATTTGCATTTCTCCTTCCCGTTGTCCCGATTATTGTATAACTTTCGGGACAAGAATACAATATAAGTGAGTATTTCTTTCGGAAGCAGAACGTTCGATCAATCGGACTTTCTGCTGCATTGGCTCACCGTCGGGTCGAAAACACGATGGGACAGCCACACATCTGAGATTTCTATGAATCAAAAAGTTCTGCAATAATATTGGGATCGCACAAAATATGAAAGGTGAGAAATGATTATGTCAATCAGAAAGAGACTAGTTAAAAACAAACACTTACCTAATGGCTTGCGATCCGGCAAAGAAGGGATTGTTTATGATGTTTTCCTCAAATTCAAGCAAAACAACGAATATCGTTCTTATTGCAAGCGAGGCTTCTTATCAAAACCAGAAGCGACTGAACATGATAACAGTATGAAAATTGAATTACTTAAACGTGCTCAGAAAAAGGATGGTTATCAGAAACTGGAGGACTATTTGCTGCAATGGCTTGCAGATGGTCAGGCAGTTGATCGCTGGGGTTTAAACACTGTTATGGGATATCAGAACATTGTCCGAAAACAAGGGTTTCTGAAAACCCATACCGTCCTTGACAAAGGGTGCATTTTATTATAGGAATAGTCACAAACCCCGAAACGCCCTTTTTAAAGGCGAACGCGGTGCTTTTCCTGGCGTGAGAGTTAGGGATTTGAACCCTAGTTACGGTTACCCGTAAACATGATTTCCAGGTGCGTTCAATGTCATATAAGTTGTTAAGAGTTCTTTTAGGTTGATTAAGCAAGTCTCCTGATATCAGGCGTCTTCACGGATTTTCTTATAGTCCCGCTTTTCTCTTCAGAATGTGTTATCAACTAG